>CAZWED010000097.1:0-10455 GCA_964632645.1 uncultured Ferrimonas sp.
GTCTTGCTTGCCATATCGGTTCCTTGGAAAGGCTACAGCGGCGACCTTCAACACCGGGCTCTCACCCTGCGCTGGATCACATTGTTCTTTTTCGGCGCATTATACCGATCACATATTCTTTGTATACAATTCATCCGCTCGTTAGCGGTTCCAGGACACAAGGCTCTGCGAACCCAGCCCCAGAGCGTGACTTAGCAGTCGTTTCTTCAGCGGCGCAGCATGATCCACCAGATTCAGGCCCAGATCCCGAACCCCTTTTTTCACCGGGTTGCTGCCATCAAACAGCCAGCGGAAACCATCCATCGCCGCCAGCATCTCCTGGGCCGCCGCTTTGCGCGCCCGGCCGTATCGGTTCAGCAACCGTGCCTCGCCCGGATCCCGCTGCCGGTTCTGCGCCAGCAGGTTCACCAGCGCCTGGCTGTCGCCAAAGCCCAGGTTTACGCCCTGCCCCGCCAGCGGGTGAATGGTGTGGGCGGCATCGCCCATCAGCGCCAGACGCGGGCGCACAAAGTCACGGGCATAGCGCATGGTCAATGGGAAGGTGGCGCGCTCGGACGCCAGGGTCAGGGTCCCGAGACGGGCCTCGGTGGCCGCCGTCAGCCGCTGGCCAAAGGTGGCCGCGTCCACCGCCGCCAGGCTGGCTGCCTGCTCCGGCGGGCAGGACCAGACAATGGAGCAGAGGTTCGGATCCGCCAGCGGCAGCAGGGCCAGCGGCCCCTGGGGCAGGAACACCTGCCGGGCCACCTGGTCGTGGGGACGCTGGGTACGGATGGTGGCCACCAACGCGTGGTGACCGTAATCCCGGAAGGTCAGCGGCACCTGCGCCTGCTGACGCACCCAGGACTGGGCACCGTCAGCGCCCACCAGCAGGCGGGCACTGAGCAGGGTGTCATCGTCCAGAGTCAACCAGGCTTCCCGCTCCCCCAGCGCCATCGCTTTGGGTCGGGTAAGGTGCAGGGTCAGGTTGGACTGGCGCTCCGCCACCTGCCACAGGGCGTAGGCGATGGCCCGATTTTCAATGATGTGGCCCAGGTTGGGCTCATCCAGGTCCGCCGCGTCAAAGCCGATTTTGCCCAGGCTGTCCTTATCCCACACCGCCATCGCGGTGTAAGGGCCAAGACGCTCGGCAGGCAGATTCTGCCAGGCCCCCAGCTCCCGCAGCCAGCGCTCGCTGGCCCGGTTGATGGCGGACACCCGCAGATCCGGCTCACCGGCCGGTGCCTCCGGACGATGCGGATCGATCACCGCCACCTGGAACCCGGCCTTGGCCAGCCCCACGCCGGTGGCCATTCCCACCATGCCGCCACCAACGATGGCGATATCCACAGAACCGGTTTTCATCATGCTGGCCACTCCTGGCCGCGAAGGCGTGTCATGGTTACCTCTCGGATCATCGGGGTCGGCCCCCGAACCAGCCCATGGCGCTCTTTGCCAGGCCGGCTTTGATGTCGGGGATCAGGGCCAGCGTCAGCAGGCCCAGGTTTCGGCCCAGCGCCACGGGCCGGACCGAATTGGAGAACAGTTTGACCAGCGCGTCGGTGGCGCCGGTCACCCGTGCCCGATCCGGTGCACGCCGCTCAGCATAGGCCGACAGCACGCCAAAGGCGCCCGGGTCCGCCTGCTGCTGCAACGCGTCGTTAAGCTGGTCGGCCAGGGTTTCCACGTCCCGCAGCCCCAGGTTGAAGCCCTGCCCTGCAATGGGGTGGACGGTCTGCGCGGCATTGCCCACCAGCACACAGCGATGGTGCGTGGTGCGCTCCGCCTGGCACAACGCCAGGGGGTACTGAACACGCTGCCCCACCCGGGTCAATGCCCCCAGGCGGTAGCCAAAGGCGTTCTGCAGTTCTGCGAGAAACGCCGTCTCAGGCAGGCGCTGGCGCCGCTCGGCCTGCTCGGGGGTTTGCACCCACACCAGAGAGTAGCGCTGTTCATTCATCGGCAGCAGCGCGATGGGCCCGTCGGCGGTAAAGCGCTCAAAGGCGATGCCGGGATGGTCTTCACAGCTGATGTTGGCGATCAGCGCGTGCTGGCCGTAAGGCTGGCGCGTCATGGCGATGCCCAGCTGCTCACGCACCACCGAACCGGTGCCGTCCGCGCCGACCACCAGCCGGGCCTCCAGCGTGTCGCCAGAAACCAAGGAAAGAGAGACACGATCCGAATGCTGGGTCAGGGAGGCGAGCCCATCCGGGCAATAGCACTGGACGTTGTCATGGCGGGCCAGGGCCTGCCACAGCACCGGGCCCACCCGCTCCAGCTCCACCACCTGCCCCAGGGCATCCACCTGGTACTCCTCGGCGGTCATGGTCAGTCCGCCAAAGTGGCCACGGTCAGACACCTGGATACGGTCGATGGGTTGGGCATGGGGACGAAGTGCGGGCCAGAGACCGAGACGCGCCAACCGGCCTACCGAGCCTTCCGCCAGGGCGATGGCACGGCTGTCATAGCCGGGGTGGTGTGGCTCGGCGGCCGGGTGCGCTTCAATCAGCGCGATGGACCAGCGTCCCCCGTCCGGACGACGCTGCGCCGCCAGCGCCAGGGCCAGGGTTGCCCCCGCCATGGCGCCGCCGACAATGGCAATATCAAACTGCGCTGCCATAAGTTAACCGGCCATCAGGGCCTCAATCTCCTCAATCTCTTTGGGCACGTCGGCGGTCAGGTTGCGGTGGCCATCCTCGGTGATCAGAATGTCGTCCTCAACCCGCACACCGATGCCGCGCCAGCGGGGATCCACCTCCGCGTCGGGGCCGATGTAGAGGCCCGGCTCAACGGTGATCACCATGCCCGGCTCCAGTTGACGGCCCCGGTCCGGCGTGTGGTAGTCGCCCACGTCATGCACGTCGATGCCCAGCCAGTGGCCCAGCCCGTGCATGTAGTAAGGCTTATACGCTTCCTGTTCGATCAGCGCATCCACCTCGCCCTCCAGAATGCCCAGTTTTACCAGTCCGGACACCAGGATCTGCAGCACCACGGCGTTGGCGTCCTTGATGGACACCCCGGGTTTGAGCATGGCCACGGCGGCTTTCTCGGCGTCCAGCACAATCTGGTACAGGGCTTTCTGATCCTCGGTGAACTTGCCGTTCACCGGGAAGGTGCGGGTGATGTCCGCGGCGTAGCCTTCAAACTCACAACCGGCGTCGATCAGCACCAGATCGCCGTCGTTCAGCGGGGCATTGTTTTCGGTGTAGTGCAGGATGCAGGCGTTGTCGCCGGCCCCGACGATGCTGTTGTACGCCATGTCACGGGCCCCGGCCATGGCGCATTCGTGGCGGATCTCCGCCTCCAGCTGATACTCGTACAGGCCCGGCTGACAGGCCTGCATGGCACGGATGTGGGCCCGTGCGCTGATGCGAGCCGCTTCGGCCATCAGCGCCACTTCGGCGTCGGACTTAAACAGCCGCAGTTCATGCAGCAGCGGACGCAGATCCTGCATCTTGGCCGGCGCCACCAGCCCCTGGCGGAAGCCGCCTCGCAGCGTGGCCAGCAGGTCAGCAACCAGCTTGTCGCCACGGGCGCTGTGGCCCGGCAGGCAGGCCAGGTTATCGGCGCCGCTGACCAGCCCCGGCAGTTCGCTTTCCAGCTCGGCAATCTCAAAGGCCAGGTCCACCCCCAGGGTGTCGGCGGCCTTATCCTTGCCGAGACGACGGCCATGCCAGATCTCCGCCAGCTTATCGCTGGGACGGACAAAGATGATGGACTCCGGGGACTGGCCCGGACGCAGTACCAGAACCGCGTCCGGCTCGTTAAAGCCGGTCAGGTAGAAAAAGTTACTGTCCTGGCGGAAGTGGTATTCGGTGTCGTTGGAGCGGGTGGCTTCTTCGGCGGCGCACAACACCACCACACTGCCCTCGGGCAGTTCGGCCATCAGCGCCCGGCGGTGAGCGGCAAAATCGATTCGTTCCATCTTTGGGGGTCCCTGTTTCTTGTTGATTATCAGTGCAGCGTCTTGGGCGCCGCTTCCTCGTCCAGTCCGCGGAACTCACGCAGGCATTCCCAGGCGGCAATGCGGGCGTGTTCCACCAGGGCGGCGAAGCCCTCTTCGTTCTCGTCGTTCTCCTCCACCTCCAGCTCCACCTGAGTGAAGTCGGTCAGGTCCTGGATCAGCTCTTTCACGTCGCCGGAGGCTTTGTCCAGGGCGGGCTGCATGATGGCCAGGCCGGTGAGGAAACTCTGTACCCAGTTGATGAACGCTTCCAGGCGGTCCTGCAGCGGATCATCATCATCGGCCAGCATCGGGGTGAAGCTCATGGCGGGATCGACCAGGGTGTTGATCACATCCAGGTACAGCTCCTTAACGATGGTCATCAGCGCTTCCGGCGCCGGTTCACCGTCGTTAACCAGCTCCAGGAAAGGCTTTTGCCAGCTCTTGCCGTCCATCGGCACACCGCCACACACCAGCCCGGTCAGCACGCCATGCACTTCGGCGGGCAGTACCGCGATTTTGGCGTCATCGAGGGCAGTTTGCAGTTTGCTCAGCAGCAGAGGGGAGGTGCATTTCATGGGTTGAAGATCCGCGGTTACAAGTGGGCCCATGCTATCATGGTGACCGTGGTGGCACCATCCGCTTCATGCGGTCTGGCAACCCCCTATCCGGCCAACAAAAAAGCGGTACTGACGGCCCCCGCTGGCAGCCACGGCAGCCCTGTATTATAGTCGCCTTCCCAAGGCGCACCGGAGCAGCTAAATGAGTAATAAGACACTGGATATCCACCTTTTGGGCAAGTCCTTCTCCGTGGCCTGCCCGGCCGGCCAGGAAAACCAGCTGCGCATGGTTGCCGAGCAGCTTGGCCAGCGCCTGGACCAGCTGCGCCAGCGCACCGGCACCGGCAATCTCGAACAGCTGGCCGTGATGGCTGCCCTCAACCTCAGCCACGAGCTGCTGATGACCCAGCAGCAGCAGGCGATCGCACAGCGCCAGCTGGAAACCCGGATCCAGGTGCTCCAGGACGCCATTGAACAGGCTTTGTCCGAACGCCTGCAAAACCGTCCAAAAGGGGTTGAAGCCGACTCAGCCTCGCCATACACTGACCACGACGGTTAGGAAAAGCCTTTGGTTTTTCCTACACTGGATACGCTCCCTGAGGTGTTCGCCAGCGGTCCATGTCCCTGGCCGATGCTTTACTCTTAAGGGTGTTCCGCTTCATGCGGCTGTGCAGGCTCGGCTCGACCGAGAAGCCGAAAGCGTGGAGGGATCGCCCGCCCTGAACCGACGGTTCACGGGCGTCACACCGCAGCGGCACTCCCGGGGAGCACTATCCACCCTCTTTGGCCATCCGGCCCCACCGTCCCTTGTCATCCCCGCCCGGAAAAGGCACCCTGAGTCCACGGTATCCAGTGGAGTCCTCCATGTCTGTTGATCCCCTCTCCCGCGCTGCCTGTCGTCATCAGCTGCGCCAAGCCCGCAGAGCCCTCGGCCCGGAAGCGCAAAAGGCCGCCGCCATTGGCCTGGCCCAGCATCTGCCCGATCACACCCTGGTTCAGCACGCGCAAACCGTGGCGCTCTACATCGCCAATGACGGCGAACTGGATCCCCACGTGCTGGCGGAGGTGCTGCACACCCGGGGCAAACGACTGGCCCTGCCGGTGTTGCACCCGTTCCACTCCCAGCATCTGCTGTTTCTGGCGTACCAGCCCGGCCAACCGATGACGCCAAACCGTTATGGCATTCCGGAACCGGCGCTGGACAAAACCCGGGTGGTACCGATGGCGGAGCTGGACCTGATCCTGCTGCCCCTGGTGGGTTTCGACGATGCCGGCAACCGCATGGGCATGGGCGGTGGCTTCTACGATCGCACCCTCGGCTGCCTGGATATGGCCGCCCGCCCCAGGCTGATCGGCCTGGCCCACGAATGCCAGCGGGTGCCGCAGTTACCGGTCGCCCCCTGGGACGTGCCGATGGACGCCATCGCCACCGCTGACGGGCTGCACATTCTGGCCTGACACGCTCTTGCTGAAGCCCGGGGCCGTGGCATAATGCCGGCCCCTTTTTTTCGTTCTGACCACCATGATCGACACCACGGTTCTCCTGCTTTTTATCCCCACCTTTTTTACCGTCGCCATCACCCCGGGCATGTGCATGCTGCTGGCGCTGAGCCTTGGCATGAGCATCGGCGTGCGCCGAACCCTGCCGATGATGGCCGGTGAGCTGCTGGGCGTGACGATGGTGTCGGTATCCGCGGTGTTGGGGGTGGCGGCACTGATGTTGAAGCAGCCGCTGCTGTTTACCCTGCTGAAAGGGGTGGGTGGCGTCTACCTGCTCTACCTCGGGATCCAGATGTGGCGCAGCGAAGGGCGTCTTGGCAAAGCGGAAACCGTGGTGGATGTCTCGGCCAAAGGGCTGTTTTTCCGTGGCTGGCTGACCGCCATCGCCAACCCCAAGGGCTGGGCCTTTATGATCGCCCTGCTGCCCCCCTTTATCTCCGCGGAGCGGCCACTGGTGCCTCAGCTGTCGGTGCTGGTGGGGATCATCCTGGCCTGTGAACTGAGCGGCATGCTGATCTACGCCAGCGGGGGCAGCACCCTGCGCCGCCTGCTCAGCGCCGACAAGGTGCAGTGGATCAACCGGCTGGCCGGCACCCTGATGGTGGCCCTCGGGGCCTGGCTGATTCTGGAGTGAGGGCTAGCGGGCGCCCTTAATCTCGACGCCCAGCTCCTCGGCCAGGGCTTCAAGCTGTTCGCCATTGTCCAGTTGCACGGACCAGCTGATGCCGCCACCAAAGGCGGTGACCACGTTGGCGATCCCCACCAGTTCCACCGCATCGGCCGCCGCCTGCAGGGTGATGCGGCCAGGCCCGTTCAGGCGCACCATCAGTTCGTGGGGATTGGCGATCAACTTGCCCTGGCTGAATTCGAGGATCATGCGGCTCTCTTGTGCTTCAGCACGGCCATGGTCAGGCGGCTGGTGCAGACCAGGCGCTCACGCTCGTCGCGGATCTCAATCTGCCAGACCTGAGTGGTGGCACCGAGGTGCAGCGGCGTCGCCTTGCCAATCACCGTACCACTGCGCATGGCGCGCAGGTGGTTGGCGTTGATGTCCAGCCCCACGCAGTAGTACTCCTCCGACACACAGAGGTTGGCCGCCAGCGAGCCTACGGTTTCCGCCAGGGCCACGGACGCACCGCCGTGCAGCATGCCCAGAGGCTGATGGGTCCGGTGGTCCACCGGCATGCTGGCCGAGAGCGACTGCTCATCGAAACCGCAGTAGCGGATGCCCAGATGGGCCACCAGGGTGTTTTCAGATTGTTGGTTCAGCCGGTCAAGGCAAACCGGGCGCTTCCAGATCGACATTGGGTTCCTCGGTCAGATTGGGGTACCCCAGCATACTGGCTCAAGGTGCCGGGATACAGCGAAAAACCCAGCATAGACTGCCCCGCTCTGGTACTCTAGGCGCCAGCATCAGACTGAATTTACCGCTATGAACTACACCGATCTCGACGCGTATTCTTTTGCCTGGGTGTTCCGCCGGGCTGACCTCGCCATCAGCGACGAGGACAAGGCGCAGATCCGCCCGTTGGCGCCCCACTTTGCCCGCCAGGTCTGGCAACGGGAAGTCAGCCAGAATGGCAACGATCTGGACCGCCTCAGCAGCAAAGAGTGGCCCCGCCGTGGTGACGTCTGGCTGGACAGCGTGCCCTGGGATGCCGCGTTCGAAAGCGACGACCCGGCGCTGCCCGAGACGCTGACCTCACACCTGCCCTGGAACGGCGATACCCTGGTGTACGTCTGTTACGACCCGGAGCACATTCTGGAAACCCGCTACAGCGTGTTCAAGCGTTGCTGGAAAGGGTTCCTGTTTGCCGCGGAGCAGGCGCTGGTGGTGGGACGCAAGCGCAGGGAGACCCTCTGGTTCGTCGATGAAACGTCGGTGAAACGGGGCGTACGGCCCTGAAGCAGATAAGAAAAAAGGCACCCTGATGGGTGCCTTTTTCCACTACACGCGGTGACCAGAGGGATCACTCCTCTTCCGGCGTCGAGGGGGCCTGCTCCGCCTCGGGCTCGGGAGTGAAAATCCCGGCCAGGGCACCGACCCAAAGGGATTGAGTATGGGACATGATGGGTTACCTGTATGGGATATCCGGGTCGAGATCATGGTAGGCCCACCCAGGCAATAGATAAAATGAATTCATTCTATCGCCTCCATTCCAAATGAGAATGTCATGGATCTGAAAGCCCTTGAGTGTTTCCTGCTGCTGTCCCGCACCCTCAACTTCACTCGGACGGCGGAGCAGCTTCACCTGACGCAGCCCACCGTCAGCAAGATGGTGCAAAAGCTGGAACACCGACTGGGGCAGCCTTTGGTCAAACGCCAGCCTCAGGGGATCCGCCTGACCGAGGCCGGGGAACACCTGGCCCAGACCGCCGCCAGAATGCTGGAACAATGGCAGCAGCTGGAGCACCAGTTCACCGCACTGAGCTCACTGGAACAGGGGGTACTGAAATTGGGGATCTGTCCGATGGTCAGCCCACTGGCCGCGCCGCTGCTCAGTGCGTTTCGTCAGCGCTACCCCGGCATCACTCTGGACCTGTATGAAGACGGTGGCTACGGCTGTGAAAAAGCCTTGCTGACCGACCGCCTGGAGATCTCCTTTACCGCCCTGCCCACCACCCATCACGGCGAGTTTTCCAGCCAGTCGCTGGTGCGCTATCCCCTGTGGGTCTGCCTGCCACCCTCTCACCCGCTGGCCGACGCCGAAACCCTGGATTGGCGAGCCCTGGCGGCGCATCCGGTGATTCTCTATAACGAGGATTTTGCCCTGACCCAATGGCTGACCCGACTGAGCCAGCGCGCGGGTGTCGAGCTGAATGTGGCGCTGCGCAGCGCCCAGTGGGACTTTATCGGCGCCATGGTGGAGGTGGGGCTGGGGTTGGCGGTGCTGCCACAACCGATGTGCCAACGGCTGCCCGCCGGTGCCCTGGTGTTCCGGCCGATGACCCCACCGCTGGACTGGGAGATTGGGCTTATCTGGCGTCAGCGCCTGCCGCTCTCCCCGCCCGCGCAGGCGTTCCTGGCGCTGGCCAAGACCATGATGGGGCAGCCGTTCAACCCAGCTTGAGGCAGTTGCGGCCCGCTTTTTTCGCTTTGTAGAGGGCCTGGTCGGCCGCCTTGATCACCGATTCGGCCTCGGGCCGCTCACTGGTACGCTCCGACAGCCCGATGCTGAGAGTGATCTGAACCGTTTTGCCGCCCCCCTGCCCCCGGCGCTCCCGGCCCGAGTTTTCATCCTCGGGACGCTGCCCGGAGGCGCGCACCACAAAGGGGTAATCGGCGATGTCCCGCCGTATCGCTTCCAGGTGCGGCACGCAGGCTTTGGGCGATTTGCCGGGAAACAGCACCGTGAACTCCTCGCCACCGTAGCGGAACACCTGACCGCCGCCCTTTACCCGGGTCAGCCGGCTGGCCACCAGTTTCAACACCTCGTCCCCCACATCGTGGCCGTAGGTGTCGTTGAATTTCTTGAAGTGGTCGATGTCCATCATGGCCAGGCTGTAGCGCCGGCCGACCCGCTTCAGCGCCATGTTCAGCGCCCGGCGGCCCGGGATCCCGGTCAACTCATCCAGAAACGCCATCTGGTGCCCCTGCTGCAGCACCACCACAAACAGCGCAATGCCCACCACCGCCAGCAGGGTGACCGAGATCATCGGACGGGCAAAACCGAGGCAAACCAGCATCAGTCCCACCACCAGCAGCAGCGCCGCCATCGTGGCCGAGCCACGTCGCCGCAGATACAGCGCCCACAGAATCACGGCGATGAGGGTTTGCCAGGCCAGCATCAGCAGCGGCGCGGGGCTGTGTTCGGTCAGCGGAAACGCCCGCGGGGTGAGAAACCGGGTCAGCCCCTCTGCCAGCGAAGGCAGCTGGGTCAGCACCCCCACGCTCCCGGCGCCCACGGCCAGCAGCAGCCAGTGTCCGCCGCTCTGGCGGCCGAATGGCACCCGCTCCGGCAGCAGCGCCAGCAGCAGGGCCAGCAAGGGTGTCACCAGCCCCATTACCCAGAACAGCAGCCGTTTCCCCTCCTGATGCAGGGGCACCTGAAGCTGGGACTGGATCAGGCCATAGAGCATCATGGCGAGGATCACCATAAAGCCCAGCCGGCCCTGGTGGTAAATCTGGCTGAGCAGCAGTGTTGCCCCCAGCGTCAGCCAGGGCAGATAGATAAGCGGTTCGATCAATTCCGGGTAGTGCATCACCAGGTAACCGGGGGCCCACAGCGCAGCGGGGATCAGCATCAGTAACAGGATCAGCAGGATTCGATCGGAACTACTCACGAATGGCGCCTTGATTTGAAAGGAAAAAGACCGGGGGAACAGTACTATGTATCGCGTTGCAAGGCGACCCGCAAGGCCTGACGCTTGAATGCCGGCCCGTATCGTCGTCCGGCCCTTTTTCGACGGCGCCCGAAAGCGCCCATAAAAAAACGCCCCCAATCGGGGGCGTTTCTGTGAACGTGACGGGTGGGA
>CAZWED010000098.1:0-10446 GCA_964632645.1 uncultured Ferrimonas sp.
CGGCGCTCGCCAGCGCCGCTATTGTAGCGGTGCTGGTGTAACTGGTCATTTCTACTGGTTTGATCTGGACAGCATGCTGCGTGAGCTGCACTGGTCGCGGCTTTAGACTTCTCGCGACGTGCACTTCTCGTGACGGTCGTTATTCTTCATCATGGGTATGAGGCTATCTGCCACCCTATGCAGGCTTTTGCTTTAGTTCTATGCAAGCTTATGGTTCATTAGTGTTGGTAAGTGCCTGATGCTCAGTCGTCGCTTATGCAAATTTATGGTTTAAGCGACAAACTCCCTGAAATTCAAAGCAACGCTGTGACGAGACCGCTGGTGGTACATCAGGTGGGTCACTTTGCGTGCGTCAAATCCTTCAAAATCTTCAGAACTTCCCTATCTGTTTCAGTCGAGACATGGCATCTGGTATGTCATTGTTTGCGTTGCTAAGCCGGCTCACTCCCGCCTGCCAGGTGCCATACTCAGGCCATAACGCGAAACGCGCACTGGGGATGCCATGCCTGAACACCTTCTGGTCATCACCGTCGTTGCCTGCATCATTATCCTGTTTCTCTTCAGTCCCCTTCGGCACGATGTCATTGCCCTGATCGGATTGATGAGCTGTGTCTTGTTGGGACTGGTGCCGGAGACGCGCACGTTCAGTGGTTTTTCCCACCCCGCGGTGATTACCGTTGCCGGCGTGCTTATCCTCAGCGCCGGATTGCAGAACAGCGGTGTGCTGAATCTGGTGGCGAGTAGGTTGTTGCCCAAGCAGGCCGGGCCCATCGCCTCACTGACCATTCTTTGCCTTGTCGGCACCGGCATCTCGGCGTTTATGAACAACGTCGGCGCGATGGCGCTGCTGATGCCGCTGGCCCTCTCCGTTGCGAACAAAGCCGAGATGGCGCCGGGGCGGATACTGATGCCTCTCTCTTTTTGCACCATCGTTGGTGGCATGATCACCCTGATCGGCACGCCGCCCAACCTGATCGTTTCCGGCTTCCGGGAAAGCTTTGGTCAATCGCCGTTTCATCTTCTGGACTTTGCCCCCGTTGGTGGGGCGGTTGCACTGGCCTGTGTCACGTTCGTGTTGCTGCTTGGCTGGCGACTGGTGCCCCAGCGTACGGCGAAACTGGGCAAAGATTTCGAAAGCGGCAGTTACCTGACGGAGGCGGTCATCAGCGAGGGCAGCCCGTCGGTCGGAAAATCCCTTGCCCAACTGGAAACGCTGCTGGAGCAGGAGGGCATCGATGGCCAGCTGGTGGCACTGCATCGTGGCAACATCAAGCTCACTCCGGCTTTGCCCTGGCGACGGGTGGCAGAGGGCGACACGGTGCTGCTTGAGCTGGACCCCCAGGACCTGAGCAGTGCGTTGTCGCTGCTTGGCATGGCGATGCCGTCAACCGAGGTTCCGGCGGTTGCCCCGGAAGGGGCCGATGATGAGGAGGAGAAGGCGAAAGAGGTGACGTTTCAGGAGTACGTGGTTATGCCGAACTCGCCGCTGTTGGGCCGTTCGGCGCAGGACATTGGCCTGAGTGCGCGTTTTGGTTTAACTCTGATGGCCATTTCCCGGCAGGGGCAGCACAGCATCCACCGTCTGAAAACCACCCCCTTACGAACCGGTGACCTGCTGTTGTTGCAGGGCGACCGAAACGCCCAGAGCGCCTTCGCCAGCGGCTACCGATGTTTGCCTTTGGCTGAGCGGGACCTGGCACTGTACGACACCAGCAAAGCCCTGTGGGCCATCCTGATCCTGATGGGGGTGTTATTGCTCAGTGGTATCGGCTTCCTGACGTCAGCCAGCGCGTTTGTGCTCGGTGTGCTGCTGTTTCTGCTGCTGGGCATCATTCCCCTTGGCCAGGTGTATAACGCCGTTGACTGGCCCGTCATCGTGCTGCTTGGCGCCATGATGCCGGTGGCCGAAATGATGTCGAGTACCGGTACCGCCAGTTGGCTTGCCCAGACGGGCCTGGGCCTGTTTGACGCCGCGCAGCCTGAGGTCATCCTGGCTGTGGTGATTGTGCTCACCATGACGCTGTCCGACTTCATGAGCAATGCCGCCACCGCTGCCCTGATGTGCCCGATAGCCAACAGCCTGGCCGCGCAGCTGGGGGTCAATGTCGATACCTTTTTGATGGCGGTGGCGGTTGGCGCGTCGTGCTCGTTCCTTACCCCCATAGGCCATCAGAACAACACCTTGATACTGGGGCCGGGAGGCTTCCGTTTTGGAGACTACTGGCGTTTGGGCTTGCCGATGGAGCTGCTGGTGTTGGCGGTTTCACTGCCGATGCTGTTGCTTGTCTGGCCCTTAACGGCGTGAGTTGAGCCGAGCGTTGACGCTTGTTTTTACTCGGTTTCCCGCTTTCACCTCATTGGTCACCGTTGCGCCATTTCGATGGGGCAGGGCGCAGATGAGATGTGATCGGCGTCACGCTGGCGGCATCTGCTGTGGCGCTGGTTATTGATCTAAATCAAATGCACCTTTAGGGTACGCTCAAAACATGCAAAATAAATACACCTAAAGGAGTTTGCCATGCTGGATCGGCACACCATCGACATCGTTAAAAGTACCCTGCCGCTGCTGGCGGAAGCGGGCCCGGCCCTCACCGCCCATTTCTATCAGCGGATGTTCCATCATAACCCCGAGTTAAAAGAGGTGTTTAACCTCAGTCACCAGCATTCCGGGCGTCAGCCTGCGGCGTTGTTTGAGGCCATCGCGGCGTACGGCACTCACCTGGATGATCTGTCGGTTCTGGGGGCGGCGGTGGAGCGCATCGCTCACAAGCACACCGGCTTCCTGATTGAGCCGGCCCAGTACGCCATCGTGGGTGAGCATCTGCTCGCGACCCTGCGGGAGTTGGGTGGCGACGCGGTGACCGACGAAGTGCTGGCAGCGTGGGAGAAGGCGTACGGTTTCCTGGCCCAGATCTTCATTGATCGCGAGGCGACGCTTTATCAGCAAGCGGCGCAGCAGAACGGGGGCTGGCAGGGTACCCGCTCGTTCCGCATTCACGCCAAGCGAGCGGAGTCGGCGATGATCACCAGCTTTGAGCTGGTGCCGGTGGATGGCGGCGCGGTGCCCCAGTACCTGCCGGGGCAGTATCTGAGCCTGAAGGTGTCCCATCCGAGTCTGGCTCACACCGAAATCCGCCAGTACTCACTGTCGGAGCGCGCCAATGGCCAACGCCTGCGCATCACCGTCAAGCGTGATGGCCAGGTCTCTTCGCTGCTGCATGACCACTATCACGAGGGCGATCTGCTGGAGGTGATCCCGCCCGCTGGCGATTTTGTTCTGGCCGCCGCGTCCAGCCAGCCGGTGACCCTGATCTCTGCGGGCGTTGGCCTGACCCCGATGTGGGCGATGCTGGAAGCCCGGCTGGCGGAAGCCAGCGCACCAACGCTGTGGTTGCACGCCTGCGACAACGGCCGGCACCACGCGCTGAAGTCGGCCCTGCAGGCCCACCTGGCGGAGCACAAGAGTTTGTCGGCCCGGGTCTGGTATCGTGAGCCGCAAGCGGAGGATCGACCGGGCGAGGACTATCACCACTCTGGCTTGATGGCGCTGGAGGATGTGGCGGATCAACTGCCGCTCGACGGTGAGTTCTACCTGTGCGGCCCTCAGCCTTTTATGGCGGCAGTGGTGGCGCAACTGCGCCAACTCGGCGTGGAAGATGGCCGAATTCATTACGAGCTGTTTGGTCCCCACCAGGTTCTGTAACGCCTGTAAAAAGCCGGCACTGCCGGCTTTTTTGTGCGCTGAATCTCGCACCGGCGATTTTCCCGCAGCCGGTGACCGCCCCTCCCTCGTTTTGCCGACCACGGTGCCGGAGGATGTGACGTTGTCCCTTCGCCTGATCCCCCTGCCAATCGGCGATTCGATTCTTCATCGAAGGCGGGCGTTTGATGAATTTCTTCCTCGCTGCTGGCGGCGACCTCCGACTCGAAAAAAATAAATGGCAGAAAAAACAATGGCCTGAACGCGGTGGTGGAGTTGGCACCCAAATTGCGCTTTAGCGGACACCGAAAAAGCTTCACGCCCTGAAGGTCGAAGCTTGATCAATGTCACGTCGTTCAGTGCAAGGAGGGAACGCCAATGATGCACATCTATCCCGCTCCGCAGTGGTTTGCCGGGGCCGATGCCTTGTCTCATCTGCCGGAGTACCTGGCGCAAAGGGAGGTTAAGCGCGCATTTGTCATGACCGACCCGGGCGTTCAGGGGGCCGGCACCCTGGAGGCGCTGTTGCCCCTGTTGGCGTCCTTTGTCGTCGAGGTTCATGTTCAGGCCGGGAGTGAGCCCACCACTGCCATGGTGGACGAGTGCTGCGCGGCGTTTCAGCGGTGCGGTGCCGATGTGATCATCGCCGTTGGGGGCGGGTCGGTGCTGGACACCGCAAAGTGCGTGGCGGTGCTGGATGCGGGACAGCCGGCGTCGTCGCTGTTTGCGGGTATTGGGAAAACGGAGCGCCCGGTGCGCTTTGTTGCGATTCCCACCACCGCGGGCACCGGCTCCGAGGTGACCCCCATTGCCGTCCTCACCAACCCTGAGAACCAGGTTAAGCAAGGCATTGTGGGCGCTCCTCTGTTGCCGGATCTGGCGATACTGGCGCCGGAAATGACCCGCCACTGCCCTCCGGCAATCACCGCCGCCAGTGGCGTTGATGCGTTGGTGCACGGCGTGGAAGCCTACCTGTCGTTGAACGCCAATCCGCTCTCAGACGCTCTGGCGCTGAACGGCATCGCCCTGATTGTGGCGGCGTTGCCGCGAGCCTATCGCGATGGGGCGGATCAGGACGCTCGCCAAACCATGGCGATCGCCAGTCTGATGACCGGCATGGCGTTTGCCAGCGCGGGTGTCGCGGCGGTTCATGCGCTGGCTTACCCCCTGGGCGGGCGTTTCCATCTGTCCCACGGTGTCAGCAATGCGCTGATGCTGCCCCACGTGATGAACGCCAGCCTCACTCAGGACAATCCGAAATTACCGCAGCTGGCCAGGGCACTTGGCGTCACGCCCGATAATGCCGCTGATAGGGTTCTGCCTGAGCAGATTGTGCGGCTTCTGTCGGATTTCTGTCACGCGCTGGATATCCCCAGTCGGCTCCGTGATTTTGGCATTCCTAAATCAGCAATAGCAGACTTGTCTCTGGAGGCCAGCAAAATAGAACGCTTGTTGAAAAATAATCCAGTAACACTGTCAGTAACCGAAATAAGCAAGATATATCACTCTGCTTATTAATTAAGGAAGATGACCTTTATGTTTGGGAAATGGCGAAATCGCGTTGACGGACAAGCGTCTCCATACTGGCAGGTATTGGGATGGAAAATTCGTCTTCCCTTTATCCATTATCGCTTTGAGTGGGCCGATTATTGCCAGGGATTGCTGATGTGCGCCGTTGACCTGGCGGCCATCCCACTGATGACTGAACTGCTGGGGATGCCCTTTGAGGTGGCCATCGCCGTGGTGATACTCAATGGGGTGTTGTACCTGTTGCACCACATGCTCGGAGACCCCGTGGTACCTGGCTGGATCACTCCGGCCATCCCCCTGATCATGGCGTACGTCGTAACCTTTGATGAGGGGCCGGATCGGGTCCACGCGTTGATCGCCTTTCAGATGACGTTGGGGATATTCTCCATCATCTTGGGGAAAACCGGACTGGCAAGTCGGGTGGTATCCTTAATTCCTCCTGCCATTAAATCCGGCATTATTCTTGGGGCGGGTCTTGCTGCTGTTATTGCTGTATTTAAAGCCGGTGGTCGTTTTGATTTGTATCCGGTGTCCATTACCATTGCGGTCGGCCTGGCGTTTTATCTGATATTTTCTGAGCACTTTTCGCTCTTGTGTGAAAAACGGAAAATATTGAAGCCGATTGCCAATCTTGGCATTTTCCCCATTATTCTTCTGGCGGTATTTATTGCGCCCATGGTTTCCGAAGCCCCCTGGCCGACGATTGAATGGGGCATCACCACACCGGATTTTGCCACCCTGATCCGCGAATACACCCTGATAGGCCTTGGTTTGCCCTCCCTTGAGATGTTCCTGACCGCGATCCCCACCATGCTGGCGGCCTACATCGTGTTGTTTGGTGACATCCTGCAAAGTCAGGCGATTCTCAACGAAGCGGACACCAGCCGACCCGATGAACAGGTCGAGTATGACGCCAATCGCGCCCACCTGATCATCGGTGCCCGTAACGTTGGGATGAGCGTCATCGGTCCGGATGTGACCATGTGCGGCCCGCTGTGGGCGGCGATGCACGTGGTGATTGTCGAGCGCTTCAAGAAGGGGCGGGCCGCGATGGACTCGGTGTTCGGCGGCGCCGGCTCGTTTCGCTGGGGCACCAACACCGGCTTGCTGCTGTTGCCCATCGTCAGCCTGGTGAAGCCCATCCTCGGCATCGCCCTGGCGCTGACCCTGCTGATTCAGGGGTACGTGAGTGTCCGCATCGGCATTGAGCAGGCGCAGGGCCCGAAAGAGCTGGGCATTGCCGGCATCATCGCGGCGGTGCTGACGGTGAAAGGCGCCGCCTGGGCGTTCTGCATCGGGATTGGGTTGACCCTGCTCATCTTTGGTCGCCGCTTCTTTACCGGCGAACGGCACCACGCCGGTGAGCGGGCGGCATGAGCATAGTGAATTCGTCCTGCCTGCATCAGGTGCTGGACGCGCTGGAGGATGGTGTTTTCATCGCCGATGGCGAGGGCGTGGTGCTGTACCTGAATCGGGCCTACGAGCGCATCACTGGCCTTGGCAGGGCTCAGATCGTCGGCTCCCACGTGTCAGAGCTGGTGAGCCAGGGGGTCATCTCCCGTTCGGTGTCGTTGTTGGTCATCAAGGAGCGGCAACCGGTGACGGTGACGCAAACCATCCACAACGGCCGTCAGATCCTGGTGAGCGGCAACCCGATGTTTGCTGACGATGGCACACTGGAGTGCGTCGTCACCAACGTCCGGGATGTGACGGAGTTGCTGAGGGCCAAGCACGCCGAGGAGCAACTGGCGCAGTGGGTCACCACCCGTCGGCAGTACGGGGTGGACACCTCGGAGTGTGGGCTCAGCGATGGCCTGTTGATCAGCCCGAAATCGAAGAAGTGCTACGACCTGGCACGCCGCATCGCCAGCCGACCGGTCAAGGTGTTGATCCAGGGCGAAACCGGAACGGGCAAAAGCCAGCTGGCCCGCTACATCCATCGCAACAGTGACCGCGCGGACCAGCCCTTTATGGAGCTGAACTGTGCGGCCATGCCGGAAGGGCTGCTGGAATCGGAGCTGTTTGGCTATCGTAAGGGCGCTTTCTCCGGTGCCAGCACCAAGGGCAAGCGCGGTCTGCTGGAGGTGGCGAACGGCGGCACCCTGTTTCTCGATGAGATCGGCGATCTGCCTCTGTCACTGCAGGCCAAACTGCTGAAAGTGGTTGAGGACAACGTCTTTCTGCCGGTGGGCGGCACGGCCTTTCAGTCCGTGGACATTCGCCTGATCACGGCCTCCCACAAGGATTTGAAACAGGCCGTGGCCGAGGGGGCGTTTCGCCAGGATCTCTATTACCGGATCTGCGTCATCGCCATTGTCCTGCCGCCGCTGGCGCAGCGACGGGAGGAGGTGCTGCCACTGCTGAATCACTACCTGAGCCACTTCGGTCAGGTGCACCGGCTTGACAAGATGCTGCACCCCGAAGCCCGGGAGATGCTGATGCAATACCACTGGCCCGGCAACATTCGGGAGCTGGCGAACCTTTGCGAATACCTGGTGCTCACTTCCGAATTCCGCGAAATACGCGCCTGTGAAATACCGGAAACGATCGTCGCCCATCGGTCTATTTCAGCCCCGTTAACCGGAGGCACATTAAAAGAGCAGGTCGAATCCTTAGAAAAGTACCTGATTGAATCCGCACTCTCCATTCATAAAACCACGAGAAAGGCGGCCAGAGCTTTGGGTGTTGAGCAGTCCACTTTGGTAAAGAAGTATCAGCGTATTAATGGGCGGGGAACATCTTATTTGGAACAACACCATGTTATGGAGGGAAATGCCGACTCTTAACCTTAGAAAAGAAAACTGAGTTGCCGCTCTGGCTGAATGATTCATTAATAACGTCCAGAAACTCGTAAAGCCACAACGATTGACAAGGATTTATTATGGAAAATAAAACAAGCAATGGAATTAAGCGGGTTGCAGGCATTATCGTCTTTGCGTGTTTATTGAATGGTGGAGCCGTTGCGGCAGACGCCTCTGAGATGGAAAAGCTCCAGCGGGGCGCGCCCAGCAACTGGGGGAAATGGGGCGCCGATGATGAGATCGGTACGCTCAACTACCTAACCAGCCAACAGGTCAAGGCGGCGGCGCAAGAGGTTCGCAGTGGCAAAACCTTTACCCTGCAGCTGCCGATGACTCACGGCATCGGGCCGGTGTTCCCCGGACGGGTGCCGGTGATGCACTTTATGTCACAGGACGAAGGCGCCTATAAGGCCGGTAAAAAGGCGGAGTTGGGCGGCGGAATGAAGTATTCCGACGACGCGGTATTTATGTATCTGCAGGGCACCACCCACGTGGATGCGATTGGCCATGCCTGGTACGGCGACAAGCTGTATGGCGGCAAGAGTGCCGACAGCACCACCAATGGCCACGACTTCATCGATGTGAGCGCGTTGGGAGAGAAGGGGATTGTTGGTCGTGGCGTGCTGTTGGACATCGGCCGCCTCAAGGGCGACGGCAACCACCGCCTGGCCCCCAACAGTTGCGTGACGTTGGATGACCTGAAAGCCGCAGCCAAGGCGCAGAAGGTGAAGATCAAGGCGAACGATATCCTGCTTATCCGCACCGGTTCACTGGGTCGCTACTACGACGAGAATGACCCGAACAAGTGGGATGCCTTTACCGAGCCGGGCCTCTGCTACAGCAAGGAACTGGTGAAGTGGATTGATGACTCCAGGATTTCAATGATTGCGGCGGACAATCTTGGTGTCGAAAAGGTGGTGCAGAAGATCGATGGTGAAAGTGTGGTCATTCCCCTGCATGGTGCGCTGATCCGGGATTTGGGTTTGGTGCTCAGTGAAATCTATTGGCTGGATGAGTTGGCGGCAGACTGTGCCGAAGACAAACAATACAGTTTTATGTTTGCGGCTTCCCCGTTGAAAATGAAACGAGGTTCCGGCTCACCGGTGAATCCTATCGTAATTAAATAATTCAATAAACGCACGGTCACACGACCGGCCCTTTTAAAACGTAATTTAGCCTGGCTAATGTCGGCGTGCATATTTTGCGCGCGGGTCGGTTCCGTGTGCCTGTTGCTTAAGAATCAATGGATTGTGAGGCGTTAAAAATGAATTTAATGAAATGGACTCTGGCGATATCCACAATGGGGTTGTTTGCTGCACAGAGTGTGCAGGCCATTGAACTCACCAAAGACAGTTGGACCCTGACCGTGAATGGCAATGTTAATGGCCATCTCTCTTATATTCAGTGTGATGATGCCATTGAAGTGGTCGGCAATCCGCTGTTGTGTGGTGGAGAGAATGTCAGCTCCGTGAGCAATGGCTATCTGCCCACTCAGTTGATTGTGGGGGTGAAAAACCAGCTGGGTGATACCGAGGTTGCCGGACTGGTGGCCTACGAAAATGGCACGGTCTACAACAGCGCGTTCAGTTCCGGCGGATCCAGCGCGGGGACCCGGGCTTTCTTTACCGTGACCAACGCTGACTACGGGCAACTGTTTGTCGGCCGTGACTTCAGCATTTTTGCTAAGGACGTGCTGTTTGAGGATATGTCGGTCTACGCCGTGGGGGCGCACGCGTCGGCGCGCTCGCCGTTGAACACCACGTTGGGCAGCACCGGTTACGGCTACCTGTTTGGTGACCGGCAAAGCATGATCAACTACACCACGCCAAATTGGTCCGGCTTTACCGCCACGGTGGGCATCTTCCAGCCGCAAGACGCCCTGACGCTGGGTGCGGCGAACTCTTACGCCGGCGAAACCGGTTCGGCCCGCCCGGGCGTCAATGCGCACCTCAAGTACCAGTTTGAGAGCGGGTTTGTGTCCTCCAGCGCGATCAGCCAGTCGTTTGATTCGCCGGCGCTGGCGCAGTCCGCCACCAGTCTGGGCTGGGACATCACCGCCAAGGTGAGTCTGGGTAACACTGCCCTTTTGGCGTCCTATTTCAATGCCAGCGGCCTGGGCCACACCGGCCTGATGTTTGACGCCATTGATGCACAGGGCAATCTGCGTGGCAGCAACGGCTACTTTCTGCAGGTGATGCACAGTTGGAACGCGACCCGCTTCGGCGTCAATTACGGCGTGTCTCAGCTGGAACGCAACGAGAGCGACCCTCTGAGCAACTTTGCCCAAGCCTCGAAAGTGACTGCGGGTGTCTATCACACCATGGCCGACTGGGGCGGCGTGATCCTGTCCGGTGAAGTGTCGAGCTACGACGCGGAAAACCATCTGGGGCAGAGCGACGACAACCTCGGTTACAG
>CAZWED010000099.1:0-911 GCA_964632645.1 uncultured Ferrimonas sp.
GCTCAGAACGCCAGCTCGGCGCCGTGGAACCAACCATCCTGGCTGACGTCGGCGGTGATGCCGTTAAAGTGACGCACGTCGAAATCGTGCTGACGGTAACCACCGCGCAGATTCAGATCAAACGCCAGGATGTCCAGGCCGTAGCCCAGGCCCAGCTGGTAATCGCTGATCTTGCGGTCGGAGTAGTTGGTCAGGCTGACGTCGGCAAAGGCGAACAGGCCGGTGCCCACCAGGTTAAAGCGGCTGCGGGCGTAGCCCATGAACACGCCTTTATCGATGTCCTGGTTTTCCCAGCCGCTGGTGCCGGCTTCGCCCATGTACAGGCGGTAGTTAACACCGAGGTCCAGCTCCACGCCCGGGTTATCGAGCAGCTCGTAGTAGAAGATGAAGTCGGTGTTGGTCAGATCCAGATCGGTGCCCTGACCTGCGGTGCCCATCGCGTTGTAGCGCACCATCAGGTTGGGAATGATCGGGATAAAGTGCTCGAAGGCGGCGTAGGCGCTGATACGGCTCTTGTCGTTCCAGGCCACCTCATCCGCTTCCAGCTTGCCATCGGTGGACACAAAGTACAGGTCCATACCCGCCTTGACACCCAGCACATCCGCTTGGGCCGGTACGGCAAAACCGGCTGCCAAAGCGACAGCCAACAAGCTCGGTTTCAACTTCATGGTGTTACTTATCCTTGAGTCAGTAGTTGTTTCAAATCAATCAGCGCGGCGTTGGCCCGGGAGATGTAGTTCGCCATCACCAGAGAGTGGTTGGCGACCAGGCCAAAACCGCTGCCATTCAAAATCATCGGGCTCCAGACCGTCTCCTGGGTCGCCTCCAGTTCACGGATGATCTGCTGCAGGCTGACCCGGGCGTTTTTCTTGTCCAGTACCGGCCCGAAGTCCTCTTCAATCGCGGTCATG
>CAZWED010000099.1:921-10414 GCA_964632645.1 uncultured Ferrimonas sp.
GAACGCCAGCAGTGCCCAGGTATGGCCCCGGGCTTCATAGAAGATGTCGTCGATCTTCCACCAGCTGGTGCGCACCATGGCGCTGCCTGAGGCACCGGTGGACTGACGCGCTTCGGAATCACCGGCCAGATTGGTGTTCAGTCGCTCCTGACCGACGCTGGCCGCCAGCCGCTGAGACAGGCTGCCAAGACGCTTGCCCACTTCATCGAGGTAGCTCACCAGGTTGTCGGCGCGGGCGTAAAACTGCGCGTCCTCGTTGGCCGGGTCCATGATCGCGGTGCGGTAACGCTCCAGCGCCTTAATCGCATCCCGATATTCGGACTCGGCGCGGGGCATCATCCAGCTGTGACGATCGATGTTGAACTTGGGCTGAGCCACCTGGAGATCTTTGTTCTCCGCAGACTGGGACTGGGAGCGGGAGAACTCCCGGCGCATCACCAGCGAGATGTCACGCAGCTGCTCCAACGCGCCAAATTCAAACGCTGGCATGTTGTCCATCATCACCGACGGCGGCATCACGTCGTTGGAGAGGAAGCCCCCGGGCTTATCCAGCAGGGTACTGGCCACTTCGATCACCGCCGTGGTGGTGGCATACCCCACGACGGGCTGCCCTTCCTGAGGACGAAGGCGATCCACGGTGACGGGGGCGGGCTCAAAACTCCACCAAACCGCGATCAGGTAGTTCAGCAGCACAACGGCGACGAGGCCTATCCCCAGCCACTTTTTATTGACGGCGACCATGGCGTACTCCTTGTTTAGTGGTGATGGTGGTGGTGCCCTTCATCCTGACTGCCCATTCGGGTCACGGTCAGGGACACCGGTTTCGGCTCCGCATGACGGAACTGGAGTTCACAGCTTAGTTGCTCTCCCTCCACCAACGGCTGGGATAAACCCATCATCATCAGATGGTAACCCCCCTGGGTGAGCGCCACGGCCTCGCCGGCAGCCAGTTCGATGGCGGCCACCGGACGCATCTTGGTCATGCCGTCCTCTTGCAGCAGGGTGTGCAACTCGGTGCTTTTGACGCCCTCGCACACGGCGCCAACCAGGGCATCGTCCCGGTCGGTGCTGGTGAGGGTCAGATAGCCCGCCGTATTGGGCACGCCAGGCGGCATGGCCCGAACCTGCGGGTCCTGAATCTCAATGGCCGCCAGGGCGGACGTGGCACACAACAGCGGGAAAAATCCAAACATGCGTTTAAACATCACTCACCATCCTTTAGACTGAGTTTTGTGCAACAGGACCGCACCTCAGGAGAGACCATGGACCTCATAACCGTGCACCGTGACGATGCCGTCATGGTACTGACCCTCAACCGCCCGGACAAGCGTAATGCACTGACTCAGCAGATGTATTCAGCCTTGTGCCAGGCTCTGAACCAGGCCGAGCAGGACGAATCCATCCACGTTGTCCTGCTTCAGGGAGACGCCGACTGCTTTACCGCCGGCAACGACCTGAACGACTTCCTGAGCAACGGCCCACTCACTGACGACACGCCCGTCATCCAATTTCTGCACCTGCTCCCCGCACTCACCAAACCCCTGGTGGCGGCGGTGTCGGGGGCGGCGGTTGGCATCGGCACCACGGTGCTGCTGCACTGTGACCTGGTCTATGCCAGCAACAGCAGCCGTTTCCAGCTGCCCTTCGTCAATCTTGGCCTGGTACCGGAAGCGGGCTCCAGCGTGTTGTTGCCCGCCCTGTGCGGCTACCCCAGGGCGGCAGAGCTGCTGATGCTCGGCGAACCCTTTGACGCCGAGACGGCGCTGCAGCTGGGCCTGATCAATGCGGTCACCGGACCGGAACAGGTGCTGGAGCTGGCCCGGCAGAAGGCCCTGGCCCTGGCCGCCCGTCCCCCCAAAGCGCTGATGGCCACCAAAGCCCTGCTCAAGCAGAGCCGGCCCGCCAATCTGGCCAGCGCCATGGCCGCCGAGCTGGAATGCTTCTCTCGCCACCTGGCCAGTGAGGAGACCCGGGCGGTGATCGCCGCCCGCCTGGCAAAACGGTAAAAAAAGACCCCGCACAGGCGGGGTCAAAGGCGGGTTGCGCTAGCTCAGGAGTTCGGGTCGACATCACGCTGTCGACCCGACCACAGGCGACCAATCCATCGCCCAAGGAGAATACCGGTTCCGATCAGGGCCAGAAGCAGAAGCGGCCACCAGCTGCCCCACTCCCCCAGTGCCACTGAGCGGATGTCCACCACGCCGATCACCAGGATCAGGCACAGCAGCAACGAAATCAGTAACCACGCCATGACTTGGGTAACAGCCAGGCTGCGGCCAGGTAGAGCAGCACCATCTTGACCGGTGCGATGAGCGTCAGGCCGACAACGGCCAGTCGAGTCCAATGGGTTGACCATTCCAGTCGGTAAGTGATGCCGGCAACGACGCCGAAGCACCAGGCCTGAGGCCGCGGTTTGACCAAACTCATGATCCCTCCCCCTCTCTTTTCATCAGGGCTGGCGGGCGTTCGCCCAATCCAGCCCTATCGCAATGGCGGCACTCAGGGCCCAGCCCAGCAGCGGCATCGCCATCACCCACAGTGTCGGTTGAATCATTCCCATCACTTGCTCCCACCAACTACCGGGTTTTCAGTGCGCTTGGCCAGCATCTGGGTCTCTGCGGCAGGGGCCGGGCCAAAGGCATCCTTCACCTGCTGTTTGACGGACAGAGTCACATCGCGGCTGACTTCGGAGCGCAGCTCGTTCAGTGAGGCCCGGATGGCGGCATCAATGGCCTGGGCCAGAGTTTGGGTTTCGCCGGCCTGGGCGGCAGGAGCCAACAACGCTGATACGGCCAGGGTGGCGAGCAAGGTGCGACGAACAGTGTTGAAGCGTGACATGGTTAATCCCTCTTAGTGTGTCCAGTGTCGAAGACAACAAGGTATTAACAAGTGGCGTGCCAACTTTTTAGCTCGCGATAAGTTACTGTTTTGTATGGACTTGCTGTTTTTAGCGGGAGAGCCCCGATTGGCTCATATGGGGAAGGGTTGAGGAAATGGTGGATTTGACCACAGGCATGGTCAAATCCACTACTGACTGCATCAGGCGTCGCGAGCGGCCTCGGGCAAACTGGCCAGAGCGTCCGCCAGCACCTCGGCACCAATGCCCGGGAGATGGGCATTCTGCGCCAGATAACGGCGCCACTGGCGCGCCCCCGGCATGCCATTAAACAGGCCCAGCATATGACGGGTAACGTGGTTGGCCCGGCCGCCATTGGCGATATGACGTTCCAGATAGGGCATCATCCGCTCCGCCACCTCGGCCCGGGACAGCACCGGACGGTCATCGCCATAGAGACGCTGATCGACCTCCGCCATCATGTAGGGATTCTGGTAGGCTTCGCGCCCCACCATCACACCGTCAAGATGCTGAAGGTGCGCCTCGCATTCGGCCAGGGTGGTGATGCCGCCATTGACGGAGATGTTCAGGTGCGCGAAATCACGCTTCACCTGGTAGGCCCGTTCGTAATTCAGCTCCGGGATCTCGCGGTTCTCTTTCGGGCTCAGGCCCTGCAGCCAGGCCTTGCGGGCGTGGATGGTGAAGACGTCACAGCCAGCGGCGGAAACGATGTCGATAAAGCGGGTCAGAAATTCGTAGCTGTCCTGCTCATCGATGCCAATACGGGTCTTCACCGTAACCGGAATGCTGACCGCGTCCTTCATCGCTTTGACGCAGTCGGCCACCAGTTCCGGCTCGGCCATCAGGCAGGCCCCGAAGCGGCCGTTCTGCACCCGGTCTGAGGGGCAACCGACATTGAGGTTCACTTCGTCGTAGCCCCGCTCTTGCGCCAGGCGGGCACAGTGCGTCAGATCCACCGGGTTGCTGCCGCCCAGTTGCAGCGCCACGGGGTGCTCCTCTTCGTTGAAGCCCAGGTAGTCGCCCTTGCCATGGATGATCGCACCGGTGGTTACCATCTCGGTATAGAGCAGCGCCTGACGGGAGATCAGTCGGGCAAAGTAACGGTAGTGGCGGTCGGTCCAATCCAACATCGGAGCAACGGAAAAGGTGCGCTTCATCGGGAGCCTCATGGAATTTGGGGAGGGGTATTCTACTCAAGGCGGGCGCAAATGCACAGGCGATTTTTTCGCCACTTCCTGCACCGGGCTTCGTGCGTAAAAAGTCGTCACAAGGCTAGGGGGATCAGGCGGCTTTTGATATCCTACGCGGCGCCGGGAGCCATAAGCCAAAAAAGCGAAAAAACCCAATAGCCACGGCAGGTTCCCCCTTACCTCTACCTACTACTACAGGACAGTTGCAATGAGTCTTGCTGATAAAGTCTTGGCCGTTAACAACGATCTTCCCATCCGTACTGAACAGCCGGTGCATTCCGGTAAAGTCCGCTCTGTTTACTGGCTCACCGAAGCCGACAGTCGCCGCCTGATCAAAGAGAAAGGTTACAACGTGGCCGAAGATGCCCCGCTGGCGATCATGGTGATCTCCGATCGCATCAGCGCGTTTGACTGCATCTGGCACGGCGAAGGCGGCATGAACGGAGTGCCCGGCAAAGGCGCCGCGCTGAACGCCATCTCCAACCACTGGTTCCGCCTGTTCAAAGAGAAGGGGCTGGCCGACAGCCACATCCTGGATATCCCCCACCCCTTCGTCTGGATCGTGCAAAAAGCCAAACCGGTGATGATCGAAGCGATCTGCCGCCAGTACATCACCGGCTCCATGTGGCGCGCCTACACCAAGGGCGAGCGCCATTTCTGCGGCATCGAACTGCCGGAAGGGCTGGAGAAGGATCAGAAGCTGCCGGAGCTGCTGATTACGCCCTCCACCAAGGGCATCCTGGAAGGGATCCCGGGCGTACCTGCCGTGGACGACGTCAACATCACCCGTCAGAACATCGAAGACAACTTCGCGGCCTTTAACTTCCGTTCCAAAGAAGACATCGATCGCTACGAAGTGCTGCTGAAAGAGGGCTTCGACGTGATCTCCGATGCCCTGGCCCAACTGGACCAGGTGTTTGTCGATACCAAGTTCGAGTTCGGCTACGTCACGGATGCCGCCGGCAACGAAAAGCTGATCTACATGGACGAAGTGGGCACACCGGACTCCTCCCGCATCTGGGACGGCCCGGCCTACCGTGAAGGCAAGGTGGTGGAGAACTCCAAGGAGGGCTTCCGCCAGCTGCTGCTGAACCACTTCCCGGACCCGGACATCCTGCTGAACAAAGACCGCATGGAGGAGCGCGCGGCGCTGGCCCGCGATAACGCCCTGCCTGCCGAGGTGCTGATGGCGGTCTCCAAGACCTACGTCGACATCGCCGAGAAGATCACCGGCGAGACGCTGGTGCTGTCCGACAACCCCAAAGCGGAGATCATCGCGATCCTGCGGGACCAGTACGGGCTGATCGACTGAGCCTGACGGCGACGAAAAAAGGAGGCGACAGCCTCCTTTTTCTTTTCCGGTAGAAAAATGAGAGGGGCCCGATGGGCCCCCTGTTCCTCACGCGTCCTTGATCCGCTCATACAGCGCGTCTTTCAGCTGCAGCCGTTGCTTCTTCAGGCCTTCGAGCGCTTCGTCTGCCGCGGCCTCCAGGCCCTCTTCAATGCGGCGGATCTCGCGGTCAAGCTCGTGGTACTGGTTGTATAACTGGTGGAAGGTATCGTCGGAAAGGTTCAGCTCCTGGATCTGATCAACGTGGGCGGGGAATTCGTTCACCAGGCTGTGGTCGGCTACTATCATTTCAGCGTCCTCCTTTGGGGGTTCATTCTCATCATGCGCCTCTGCCCCCGCGATTTTGTTGACGGGGATCAGTAAAGAGTTTGTTACCGCACCCGTTGCTTTCCCTGCCGGATCTCCCGGCTCAGGTCCCGCTCATACTTGGCAAAATCCAGCTGCATGGTGTGCCGCCGCGACGCGTAAAAGTGACCGCCGTGGTGCCGCTCGTCGGCCTCAATGACCTCGGCCATCTGCGCGGCACCGGGCAGGTGGTAATGCCCCTGGATCAACGGCACCACCAGCCGCATCTGCACCTCCGCCAGGTTCAGCAGTGACGGCAGCGCCTGCGCCAGACCGAGAAAGATCAGGTTAGGGTGTTCCGGCCTCAGCAGTCGTTTGAACAGGGGCAACCGATTGTCGGCCAGGGGCAGCATACCCTCCGGCAGGAAGGGGAAGCTGATGTCGTAGCCGGTGGCGTAAATCAGCACATCAAAGGCCTCACGCCGGCCATCGACAAACACCACCTCATGGCCCTCCAACCGATCAATCGCCGGTCGCATCTGGATGTCCCCGCTGCCCAGCCGCTGCAGGAACTCACCGGAGACCGAGGGGTGCGCTTCCAGTGGCTGGTGGTCCGGTTTTGGGATCCCCCAGCGGGTCACATCCCCGACGGTAAAGCGGTACACCCAGCGAAACAGCCGGCGTGCCAGCCAGCCCGGCACCCAGGCGGGCAACAGGGCTTTGTCCGCCGGCTGACCGAACAGGTACTTGGGCATGATGTAGCCCCCTCGCCGGGCGCTGACTCGCAGCGTCTCGGTGAGATAGCGGGGGCTCAGCTCCGAGGCGATGTCCATGGCACTGTTGCCAAAGCCCACCACCAGAACCCGCTTGCCCTGCATGGCTATCGGCTCGCCGGGATGCCGATATTGGTGGGCGTGCAGCATCTCCCCCTCGAACCGGCCCGGGTATTCGGGCCAGGCCGCTTTCCAGTGGTGGCCGTTGGCCACCAGCACGTAATCGAAAGGGTCGTTGTCCCCCTGATCCGTGCGCACCCGCCAGCCTTCCCCCTCCGGCGTCACCGCGGTCACCCAGGTGTTAAAGCGGATGTGGGGACGCAAACCGAAGTGGGCCACGTAATCCTGAAAGTACTGAAAGATCTGTTGGTGACTGGGGAAGTCGGGGAAGTGATCCGGCATCGGGAAATCGGCAAAACTGGCTTTGCTTCGCGAGGTGTCGATATGCAACGACTGGTAGCAGGCCGACTGGCCGTTGGGGTTGTTGTAGTACCAGTTGCCGCCGATGTCGTCCGACGCCTCGTAACAGACGGTCTCAATCCCCGCTTGCCGCAAGGCTTTCAGCGCGGTAAAGCCCGACGGGCCGGCGCCAATGATGCACACTCGAGTCATAGCCGTTTTCCTCCCTGATTAGCCCAAGGTAACAGCCTCTCCCCCGAAATGCGCCCCCCCGTTGGCAAAGGGGCATCGCAACAAAAAAGCGCCCCGAAGGGCGCTTTTGGCAGGTTTGGAGAGGGGGCCGGGCTCAGGCCGCCACATCGTGCCGGGGGCACGCCACCTGGTGGGTGCCGCCCAGGGATTGCAGTTGCGGCTTCTGCTCGGCACAGCCATCGCATACCGATGGGCAGCGGGTGCGGAACACGCAGCCGGAGGGCGGATTGATGGGCGACGGCAGTTCGCCGGTGAGCAGAATGATCTGCTTGCTGCGCTCCTGCTCCGGGTCCGGCAGCGGCACTGCGGAGAGCAGCGCCCGGCTGTAGGGGTGCGAGGGCTTGCCGTACAGCTCCTCACTGGTGCCAGTTTCCACCTGGTTGCCCAGGTACATCACCATCACCCGGTCGGAGATGTGTTTGACCACGGACAGGTCGTGGGCAATGAAGATCAGCGACAGCCCCATCTCCCGCTGCAGGTCTTTCAGCAGGTTGACCACCTGGGCCTGAATCGACACATCCAGAGCGGACACCGGCTCATCACAGATCACCAGCTTGGGCTTGAGGATCAACGCCCGGGCGATGCCGATGCGCTGGCACTGGCCACCGGAAAACTCGTGCGGGTAACGGTTGATCACGTTGGGCAGCAGGCCCACCTTGGCCATCATGGCGCGGACTTCGTCCTGCACCCGCTCTTTGCTCCAATCCGGGTAGTAGTTGCGCAGGGGCTCACCGATGATTTCGCCCACGGTCATCCGCGGGTTCAGCGAGGCCAGCGGGTCCTGGAAGATCATCTGCACCTCTTTGCGCAGGATCTTCATTGCCGCCGGGTCTTTGTGATCCACCTTCTTGCCGTTGAAGATCACCTCCCCTTCGGCGATCGGCACCAGGCCAATCAGAGCGCGGGCCAGAGTGGACTTGCCACAGCCGGATTCCCCGACCACACCAAGGGTTTCACCAGGCTGGACCTCGAAAGAGACGCCGTCCACGGCCTTGAGCTGAGGGATCGGATCCCACGGCCACTTCTGCGCTTTCTTGATGCCGAAGCGCACCTTGATGCCATTGGCTTTCAACAGGGGCTGGTTCATGCGGCCACCTCCTCAATCGCGATGTGGCAGGCACGCTGACGGTTGTCGTCAAAGTGCACCAGGGACGCCGGTTCGGCGTGACAACGGGGCGATGCAAACTGGCAGCGTGCGCTGAACGGGCAGCCCGGGGGCAGCGCCAGCAGGTTCGGCGGGTTGCCCGGAATGGTGGGCAGCGCGCTTTCATCGCCGTCCAGACGGGGGATCGCGGACAGCAGGCCCTTGGTGTAGGGGTGGGTCGGCTGGTAGAACACCTCGTTGGTGGTGCCGTACTCCATGGTACGACCGGCGTACATCACCATCACCTTGTCGCAGAGGCCGGCCACCACACCCAAATCGTGGGTGATCATGATGATCGCGGTGCCGAAGTCGTTTTTCAGTTCGTTGAGCAGTTCGAGGATCTGCGCCTGCACCGTCACGTCCAGTGCGGTGGTCGGCTCGTCGGCGATCAGCAACTTGGGCTGGCACAGCAGCGCCATGGCGATCATCACCCGCTGGCGCATGCCGCCGGAGAACTCATGCGGGTACATGTCCATGCGCTTGCGCGCTTCCGGGATTTTGACCGCATCCAGCATCTTCACGCTGTGCTCAAAGGCGTCCTTGGCGCCCATGCCCTTATGCAGCATCAGCACTTCCATCAGCTGCGGGCCCACTTTCATGTAGGGGTTCAGGGCGGTCATCGGGTCCTGGAAGATCATCGCGATCTGCTCGGCGCGGATCTTGTTCAGCGCTTTGGCCGGCAGCCCCAGGATCTCCTGACCCTGAAAACGGATGCTGCCACCGGTCAGGCCGTTTTTGGCCAGCAGGCCCATGATGGCAAAGGCGGTCTGGCTCTTGCCGGAACCGGACTCCCCCACGATGCCGAGGGTTTCCCCGGCAGCCAGTTCAAAGCTCAGCTTGTCCACTGCGGTCACGTTGCCGTCCGGCGTGGTGAACTTTACGTTCAGATCTTGTACTGAGAGTAAGCTCATGGCGCCTCCTTAACGGTCTTTCGGATCCAGCGCGTCCCGCAGGCCGTCGCCGATGTAGTTAAAGCAGAACAGGGTGACCACCAGGAAAGAGGTCGGGAACACCAGCTGCCACAGCGCCACTTCCATGGTCATGGCGCCCTCGTTCACCAGGGCTCCCCAGGAGGTGTAGGGCTCCTGAACCCCCAGGCCGAGGAAGCTCAGGAAGGATTCAAACAGGATCATCGAGGGCACCAGCAGGGAGGCGTACACCACCACGATGCCCAGCACGTTCGGCACCAGGTGACGCAGGATAATGTCCTTGGTCGGGGTGCCGGAAACGATGGCGGCTTCG
>CAZWED010000100.1:0-10413 GCA_964632645.1 uncultured Ferrimonas sp.
AGGAGGTGCCGGTGGCCAAGGGGGGACGCCAGCGTCGCCTGCACAAAGCGCTGCTGCGTTACCATGATACCGACAACTGGCCGATCATCCGCGAGGGACTGCTCAACATCGGCATGGGGCACCTGATCGGCAGCGGTCCGGATTGCCTGGTGCCGCCGGAAGGGCGTCGTCCGGCCCAGTCCCGCGGACGCACGCACAAGGCCGTAACCAAGCACACCGGCCAGGACCAGTTTGCACTGCCGGGCAAGATCAAGCCCAAGGGGCAGGGCGGCAAACCGGCGGCGAAGGGCGGGCCATCCGGCGCCGCCAAGCCCAAGGGCAAACCGGGTGCCAAGCCCCAGGGTGGCCGTGGCAAACCCGGTGGTAAACCCGCCGGCAAGCCAACCGCCGGCAAACCGGCGAAGCGCCGCTAAGGCCAACAAAAACGGGACGCTCAGCGTCCCGTTTTGCGTTTTCGCAGGGGGTCACACTTTCACCACCGCTTCGCCCTGCACGCAGGGTTCGCCCCGGGCGTTCAGCACCTCGGTGATCAGGGTGACGATCGGCTTGTCCTCCCTCACCTGCGACACCGTCACCCTGGCCGTCACCTCTTCCCCCACCAGAACGGGCCGGACAAATTTGAGGGTCTGCCCCAGGTAGATGGTGCCCTGACCCGGCAGGTGTTGCCCGAGCAGGCCGGAGAGCAGGCTGGAGAGCAGGATGCCATGCACGATGGGCGCGCCGAAGGCGGTCTGGGCGGCAAACTGCGGGTCGAGGTGGATCGGGTTGCGATCTTCGGAAAGTTCGGCGAACGCCGCCACCTCCTCCGGGCCGAACCGCTTACGGATCTCCGCCTGTTGTCCCGGTTGCAGGCTCATGCGCCGGACTCCTCAAAGGTGGGGTTCAGGCGCACCTGCACGTAGTCTCCCGGGGCGGGCCCCAGTCCCTGTGCGACCTGACGGGCCGGTACCGGTTCCGCCCCCTCGCGCTCCGTCAGCCAGGTTCGCCAGTGTGACCACCAGGAGCCCTGCTGATGCGCCGCCTGCTCCAGCCAGTTTTCCGGTTGCTCGGTCAGCGCACCGGTGTAGTGGCCGTACTTGCCGCCGGGCGGGTTGATGATGCCGGCGATGTGGCCGGACTCACCCAGCACAAAGGTCGGGTCGCCACCGAGGCGCTGCATCCCCAGATAGGTGCCTTGCCACAGGGCGATGTGGTCATCCATGGTGGAGACGAAGTAGGTGGGGACGGTGATTTTGCCCAGGTCGATCTTGCTGCCCCGCACCGTAAACTGGCCCGGTTCGATCAAGCGGTTTTCCAGGTACAGCTTGCGCAGCATGGTGGAGTGCGTCGGACCGGCCACGTTGGTGCTGTCGCAGTTCCAGTGCAGCAGGTCGAACGCCATGGGGCTTTGCCCCTTCAGGTAACCATCGATGTAGTAGTTCCAGTAGAGGTTGTTCTCCCGCAGCAGTGAGAAGGTGACCGCCAGCTGGCGGCCATCCATCAGCCCCTGTTCGGCGTTCTGAGCCTCCAGGGCGCTGACGATCTCCTCATTGATGAAGGCGCCCAACTCCCCGGGCTGGCTGAAATCGAGCAGCGTCGTGAAGAAGGTGGCGGATTTGACCCGCTGCTTCATCCGCCGACCGGCCATGTAGGCCATGGCGCAGGCCAGCAGGGTGCCGCCGATGCAGTAGCCGACCGCGTTCACCTCCCGCTCGCCGGTGGCAGCTTCAACGGCGTCCAGCGCCGCCAGAACCCCATCCACCACGTAGTCTTCAAAGTCCACGTCGGTGTGGCGCTGATCCGGATTGGCCCAGGAGATCATCAACACCGTGTGGCCCTGATCGACCAGGTATTTGACCAGCGAGTTCTCCGGCCTCAGGTCGAGGATGTAGTACTTGTTGACGAAGGGCGGGACGATCAGCAGCGGGCGCCGGGCCACGGTCTCCGTGCTGGGCCGGTACTGGATCAGCTCAAACAGGGGGGCCTGGTGGATCACCTCGCCGGGCGTGGTGGCCAGATCGGTGCCGAGCTGAAATGCGGCTTCATCGGTCATCCGCACGTTGAGGGTGCCGGCGCTGCGCTGGATGTCCTCACTCAGCAGTTTCAGGCCATTGAGCAGGTTGCTGCCGCCGCTCTCCAGAGTCAGCTTCAGCAGTTCGGGATTGGAGGCGATAAAGTTACTCGGGGCCAGGGCGTTGACCATCTGGCGGGTAAAGAAGCGCAGACGCGCCCGCTCGTTGTCGGTCAGGTCCGGGATCTGTTCCACCCGCTCCAGCATCTGACGGGCGGTCAGCAGGTAAGACTGCTTGATGTAGTCGTACCAGGGGTGCTCCTGCCACTGGCTGTCGCGAAAGCGGCGGTCTCCCCGTTCCGGTTCCACCAGCGGCGCCACCTCCTGTCCGGCCTGCCTGAGCATGGCGTTCTGGAACAGCTGCAACTGGGACTGCCACCAGACCGCCTGCTGGCTGAGCATCTCCCCGGGATTGTCCATCCCCTTCTGCAGGGCGTTGGTGAGGTCCTGCATCTGCATCTGCAGCAGCGCCTGTGTGGTCGGCTGGGCCTGCTTGGCGGCGAGCTCAAACAGCTGCTCGTTACAGCGGATTAGGCTTTCCATCAGCCGTTGGTAGGATCCCTGACTCATAGCGACTCCTTTGCGTGACTGGGGCCGCCTCGGCCCGTTAACGGCGGGATGCGTCCCGACTCTCACTGGTTAGCATGACAGCACATTGTCGATAATATGAACATATTGTGCGCTGCACACGAAGCTAGACCAAGGTGTTATTGGCCAATAACCGTTAAGAATCGAACGCCATTCCCTGGCCACGTCACGCTGTCATCAAAGTGTCACTGGATATATGGGAATTCGTATATATGATTATCCGCATGTTTGTTCTGTCCGCCCTGATGGCGGCGAGGCGTTGATGTCCCAATCCGTCGCTTTTCTCAAGGCACTGGCCGACGAAACCCGTCTGAAGATCCTGCTGATGTTGCGGCAGGAGGGGGAGCTTTGCGTGTGCGAACTGACCTGTGCCCTGCAGGAAAGCCAACCGAAAATCTCCCGCCATCTCGCCCGCCTGCGGGCCGATGGGCTGCTGGCGGATCGCCGTCACGGGCAGTGGGTGTTCTATCGTCTGGCCGCCATGCCAGACTGGGTGGATGACACGCTGGCGGGGATTGCCGGGACAGAACGGGCGCTGCTCGAGCACAGCACCGGGCGATTGGCCGGCATGGGGGACCGTCCGGAGCGTCAACAACGTTGTTGTCGCTGACCCCGGCCACCGCACCGCAACGAGAGCCAGAGATTTTCACTTCGGCGTCCGCGCCGGAACCGATTCAAGCGAATGCACAGAGAGACGCAGTATGACCATCAAGATTGGCATTAACGGCTTTGGGCGCATGGGCCGCCTGGCCCTTCGCGCGGCCTGGGACTGGCCGGAGTTCGAGTTTATCCAGATCAATGATCCGGCCGGAGGCGCCGCGGCCCTGGGCCACCTGCTGACCTTCGACTCGGTGCATGGCCAGTGGGACAAGGACGTGGTGGTGGAGGACGACACTCTGGTGATCGAGGGCAAGCGCCTGGCGGTCAGCGCCAACACCGAGATCGAAACCACCGACTGGTCCGGCTGTGATCTGGTGATTGAAGCCTCCGGCAAATTCAAGCGCAAAGAGGTGCTGCAGAAGTACCTCGACCAGGGCGTCAAAAAGGTGATCGTCACCGCCCCGGTCAAGCAGGAGGGGGTACTGGATGCGGTGTTCGGCGTGAACCACCACTGGTACGACAAAACCCGGTACGACATCGTAACGGCCGCTTCCTGCACCACCAACTGCCTGGCGCCGGCGGTCAAGGTGATCCATGAGTCACTGGGCATCAAGCACGGCTCCATGACCACCATCCACAGCATCACTAACACCCAGACCATTCTCGATGCGCCCCACAAGGATCTGCGTCGGGCGCGGGCTTGCGGTGAAAGCCTGATCCCCACCACCACTGGATCCGCCACCGCCATCACCCACATCTTCCCGGAGCTGAAAGGGCGACTGAACGGCCACGCGGTTCGGGTGCCGCTGTGCAACGCCTCGCTGACCGACTGCGTCTTTGAAGTGGCGCGGCCCACCAGTGCGGATGAGGTGAATGCCCTGCTGAAAGCGGCGGCGGAAGGGGAACTGAAGGGGATCCTCGGTTTTGAGGCGCGCCCGCTGGTTTCCATCGATTACCGCTCCAACCCCCACTCCGCGGTGGTGGACGCGCTCTCCACCATGGTGATCAACGACACCCAGGTGAAACTCTACCTGTGGTACGACAACGAGTGGGGCTACGCCAATCGCACCGTGGAGCTGGCCCGTTACGTGGCAGAGCAGGGCTGGTAACCCATGATGCAGGCGCTCCGGGGACTCAGCCAGGAGGTGAGGCAGTACCTGCTGATCACCTTCAATTACTGGAACTTCACCCTGACGGACGGGGCGCTGAGGATGCTGGTGGTGCTGCACTTCCACCAGCTTGGCTACAGCCCGCTGGCCATCGCTTCGCTGTTTCTGTTTTACGAGGTGTTCGGGGTGGTGACCAACCTGGTGGGCGGCTATCTGGGAGCCCGCCTGGGACTGAATCGCACCATGAACCTGGGTCTGGCGATGCAGGTGGTGGCACTGGGGATGCTGACGGTGCCCAGCGGCCTGCTGTCCGTTCCCTACGTGATGGCGGCCCAGGCCCTTTCCGGCATCGCCAAGGACCTCAACAAGATGAGCGCCAAAAGCGCCATCAAGATGCTGGTGCCCAAGGGGGAAGCCGGCGCCCTGTATCAATGGGTGGCGATCCTGACCGGCTCCAAGAACGCGCTGAAAGGGGCGGGCTTCTTTCTCGGCGGGCTGCTGCTGGGCTGGCTGGGGTTCCAGGGGGCGATGCTGGCGATGGCCGCGGTTCTGCTGGGCGTGCTGATGCTGAGCCTGGCGTGGCTGGGCAAGGATCTGGGTAAGGCCAAGAACAAACCCAAGTTTTCCGAGCTGCTCTCCAAAAGCCGCAGCGTCAACATTCTCTCCGCCGCCCGCTTGTTTCTGTTTGGCGCCCGCGACGTCTGGTTCGTGATTGCCCTGCCGATCACTCTGGGCAGCGTGTTTGGCTGGAGCCACGTTGCGGTGGGCGCGTTCCTGGCGCTGTGGGTGATCGGCTACGGATTGGTGCAGGGGATGGCCCCGCGCCTGACCGGTACCGCCCGGGGCCAGCTTCCCGACGGCGCCGCAGCTCTGAAGTGCGCGGTGGTGCTTTGCGTCGTGACGGTGGCGGTTGCCCTGGGGGTGGAACTGAACTGGCAGCCCCAGTTCACCCTGGTGACGGGATTGATGCTGTTTGGGGTGGCCTTTGCCATCAACTCCAGCCTGCACTCCTTCCTGATTGTCCACTACGCTGGAGAGGACGGGGTGTCTCTGGATGTCGGTTTCTACTACATGGCCAATGCCATGGGGAGGCTGGTTGGCACCCTGTTGTCCGGCTGGGTGTTCCAGGTGGCGGGCCTGGCGGCCTGTCTGTGGATCTCTGCCGCGTTTCTGGCGTTGACCGCCCTCATCTCTCTCGGACTGCCCCGGGGCACCGACCCTCAGCAAGGAGCTCAACATGGCCTTTGAACCGGCTTACATCGACGTCAACGGCCTGCCTCTGGCCCTGCATCCCGCCCCCGGTCTGGAAGGGAAGCTGAGTGAGGATGTGGCGCTGTTGGCGGCGGCGGGGGTGGCGGCGGTGGTGACCACCCTGACCGGGGAGGAGCTGACCCGGCTCGGCATACCGACTCTGGGCGAGGAGGTGGAAGCGGCTGGCATGCAGTGGGTGCATCTGCCGGTTCAGGATAAGTCCCTGCCCGATGCCGAGTTTGAGGCCCGTTGGGCCGAAGCGCGGGATGGGCTGACCGCATTGATGGAATCCGGCCAGCGGGTGTCGGTGCACTGTCGGGGCGGCACCGGCCGCACCGGGCTGGTGGCGGCCAAGCTGCTGCTGGAGAGCGGGGCGGACTGGCAGGAGACGCTGGATCGCATCCGCGAAGCCCGCCCGGGCGCTCTGGCGGCAGACAGCCAGTTGGGTTACCTGCAGGGCTGAGCGCCGTTAAGACCGCCACGGACTGTGGCGGTTTCCTCTATTTAGTCAATGTGTTACACCTTGGGTCTTTGTCCCTGAGGAGTTGCCCAGATGCGCTTTACCGTTCGACGAGCCGAGCCCCGGGATGCGGGCGCCCTTCAGGCCACCATGGCCGAGCCCGCCTGTTACGGCAACACCCTGCAGCTGCCCATGCCCGGCCTGACCCAGTGGCAGAAACGGATTGAGGGACTGACGCCGGAGCAGCACCTGCTGGTGGCGGAAAACGCCGAGGGCGACGTGGTGGGTAACCTGATGCTGATGCAGATGAGCAATCCCCGTCGGCGCCACGTAGGAGAGATTGGCATGGCGGTATCACCGGCCTGGCAGGGCAAGGGCGCCGGCAGCGCCCTGCTGGCTGCGGCGATTGAGCTGGGCGAGCAGTGGCTGGCCCTGTCCCGCCTTGAACTGGAACTCTATCCGGACAACACCGCGGCGCTGGCGCTGTACGCCAAGTTCGGCTTCGAACCGGAAGGCACCGCCCGGGCGGCGGCGTTTCGGGACGGGGCGCTGGTGGACGTGTTGCGGATGGCCCGGGTACGGCCTCAGGCCAGGGCGTCCCAGCCGCTGTAAAGCTCCGCGCCCAGCAGGCTCAGGCTGCGGTGGCTCTGGTGGCCGTCGGCGATCAGGATCAGGTCCACCCCCAGCGCTTCGGCAACCTCGTGATCATGGTCGGTATCGCCGATCAGTACCGTCTCGCTGGCGGGCACGCCAGCGGCCGTCAGCAGTTCATGGCCCCGGTCGATCTTGCAGGCGGCGTGGTGGTTGTCCAGGCCAAACACGTGGTGAAAGCAGGTCGCGATCTGGTGGTGGCTCAGGCAATGTTCCAGGCTGCTCTGGGAACTGGCGGAGAGCAGTGACTGGGTGTGGGTGTGGCGCAGGGCCCGCAGCAGTGCCCGGGCGCCGGGGTGCAGGTGCAGCTGGTCACGACCGGCGCGATACGCCGCACCGAAGCGCTCACAGATGTGGTCAAAGGCGAGTTTGTCCGCGAGTCCGATGCGCTGATAGTAGGCTTCCACCGGATGGCAGAAGGTGTCGCGATAGTCGGCCAGGTGGGTGGCGGGCAATCGCTGTTCCGCCAACATGGCGTTGACGATGTCGGTGGCCAGCGGGGCATCGTTGACCAGAGTACCGTTCCAATCCCAGATCACCTGGCGGTAGCGATCAAGGCGGGCCAGCAGCCTGGCCGGGGCGCGTTCGTGAGAAGTCATGGTGTTCCGGATTGCGTTAAAGCGGGCACAGTAGCGGGCCGTAAGGTGGCCAACAAGCCCGCTTCTCCCATGCCGTGATCCTAGTCTGGATCCTCCACCAGGGTATAACCGATGGGGGCCACGGTGAGCATCGCCAGTTTGACGTGTTGCAGGGCGAAGGGGATGCCGATGATGGTGCAGATCAGGGTGATGGCGAAGAACAGGTGGCCCAGGGCCAGCCAGAACCCGGCAAAGATAAACCAGATCACGTTACCTATCGTGCCCAGTGCGCCGGTACCGATGTCCTCTTCCCGATTGACAATGCGGCGGTTGGCCACCTCACGGCCAAACGGCCATAGGGACAGCTGGGCGATCACAAAGCAGCTGCGGGCGAAGGGGATGCCGACGATGGTTAACACCATTACGATCCCGACCAGCGCCCATCCGAGCGCCATAACGATGCCACCCCAAAGCAGCCAGATAACGTTACCGATAAAACGAAGCAGTCCCATGGGTCCTCCCCTCTTGTCTACCCGAGTCAACATAACGGCATTCGGAGGTGGATGGAACGGGAAATGCGAACCGGAGAGGAGGGCGGTTTACACCACCGCCAGCAGCTTGCGTCCCAGATAGGCGGTTTTCCCCGCTTCGATCGCCAGTTCGGTCACCGCTTCGATGGGATCGGCGGCGTCGGTAATGGCTTTGACCGCCTCCGGCGTGTCGTTGCCGTGGTTGGCGGGGCAGAGGGCCTTGGGCATAACCCAGTGGTAGGCGGAGTGGGCGGCACTGACGATCATCGATACTTCCTTGCTGGGCGTCTGTTCCTGCTATCGGCGGGCGTCATCGGGACTTGAGTGCCGTGTTACCATGTCAGCCCGGTTTTTTGATCCTGAGAGCCCATGAGCACGCCCATCCCCGCCCTGCCTATCGATCCGTTGAAACCCCGATTTATGGCGGCCCTGTCCCGCTGCCATCTGGTGGTGGAAGCGGATACCGGATCGGGCAAATCCACCCGCTTGCCCCTGTGGGCGGCGGAGCAGGGACGGGTGCTGGTGGTGGAGCCCCGGCGGGTGGCCTGTACCGCCCTGGCGGAGTATCTGGCGGCGACGTCCGGCCAGCCCCTGGGCCGGCAGGTGGGCTACGCCATCCGCTTTGACAGCAACGTATCCGAGCACACCCGGGTGGCGTTTGTGACGCCCGGGATCGCCCTGAGATGGCTTAGCGAGGATGGGTTGGCGGGGTTTCAGACGGTGGTCATCGATGAGTTTCATGAACGACGATGGGACACCGACCTGCTGTTGGCGCTGCTGAAAACCCGGGGTCAGCACCGCCTGGTGCTGACTTCCGCCACCGTTGACGGTGAGCGCCTGGCCCGTTACCTGGGCGGCGAGCGGTTGCAGGCGCAGGGACGCCGCTTTGAAGTGAGCGTGGGGTACCGGGCCCGGGAGAGCCACAGCCTGCCGGACGATCGGGGGCTGGTGCAGCGGGTGCAGGACACGGTGCTAGAGCAGCTGGCACAACGGCAGGGGGACGTGCTGGTGTTTTTGCCCGGGCGCAAGGAGATCCATCAGTGTGAGGCCAGCCTGAGGTCGGCGCTGGGGGATGCCGCTCTGGTGTTGCCCCTGCACGCCTCGGTGCCCCGTGCAATCCAGCGCCAGGCGCTGGCGGAGGGCACGCAGCGCCGGGTGATCCTGGCCACCAATGTGGCGGAGACCTCGCTGACCATTCCGGGGGTCACTCTGGTGATCGATTCCGGCCTGGAGCGGCGGACGCGCCAACGCAACGGGCGCACGGTTCTGGCGCTGACCCGCATCTCCCAGGCGTCGGCGGCCCAGCGGGCCGGCCGGGCGGGACGGGTGGCACCCGGCGTTTGCCTGCGGTTATGGGGCCAGCACGCTCCGCTGGAGGCTTTGACGCCCCCGGAGTTGCAACGGGAGGAGTTGGTGGAGCCGATGCTGGCGGCCGCCTGCGCCGGTGCGGATCTCGCGCGCCTGCCCTTTGTCGATCCGCTGCCGGAAAAATCCCTGGCCCTGGCCCGCGCCCGGTTGCAGGCGATGGCCGCCATCGACGCCGAAGGCCGGGTGACGGCCCATGGACGTCGGCTCTTTCCCCTGCCCATCGACACCCAGTTTGCCCACCTGATCACCGCCATGCCGGACAAGCCCTGCATGGAGGCGATGGTGGACCTGGCCGCCGCCCTCTCGTTGGGTCAGCGGTTGTGGCGACTGCCCTCCGGCGAGGAGGGCTGGCAGGCACTGAAAGCGTGGCAGCCCGTGCCCTGCGATGGCCTGACCCTGGTCACGCTGCTGCGCAAGACCCCGCCCGAGGCACTGGCGGTCGACCCTGCGCTGCTGGCGGAAGCGCGGCAACTGTCCGGTCAGATCCGGGCCGCCCTGGGGTTACCGGAACTCGCGGCCAGCTCCCACCTGCCCTATCGCCCCTGGCAAGAGGCGATCCTGGCGGCGATGCCGGAGCTGGCGTTTGTCCGTCGGGCCAGGCGGCGGGAGGCGCTGGGGAACGGCGTGGCCGAGGTGCAGCCCGGCCGGGAGAGCCGTTTTGACGAGACGGCGGAGGCAGCTCTGGTTCTGGATCAGCACAGCTTGCCCGGCCGCGGCGTGAAACAGACCCTCAACCTCGCCACCTGCATGATGCCCGTCAGTCTTGCGCAGCTGGTGGCGGCCGGTGTGGGGGAGGAGCAGCAGGGCGACGTGCGTCAGGACGACAACGGCATGGTGGTGACCCTGGAACGGATCTACGCGGGGCGGGTCATCGACCGGCGGGAAACCCTGCCCCGGGGCCCGGCGGCCCGTCAGGCGCTGGCGAGACAGATCCTGGCCGGCGAGCGGCTGGCTCCCGCGGGGGAAACGCTGCTGGCGGACACCCGGGCCTGGGCGCTGTGGCTGGCGCTGGGCGAGGGGGAGGGCGAGCCGGTGGACGCTCACCGCTGGCTGCTGGCGCAACTGGAGGCGCTCGGGGTGGAGAGTGAGGAGGATCTGGCGTTGCTGGAGCCGGAGGATCTGCGCTTCGAAGGGATCCCCGAGTGGCAACGCGCTGAGTTTGACGCCCGCTTTCCCCATTTCCTGGTGCTGGCGGAGCTGAAACTGCACGTGGAGTACCAGCCCCGTG
>CAZWED010000101.1:0-10233 GCA_964632645.1 uncultured Ferrimonas sp.
GGGAGCCGTTGCCGGGCAGAGCCAGGCCAAGGGCTTCGGTGAGGCAGTTCATCGAGTTGGCGGTGAACATGCCGGAGCAGGAGCCGCAGGTGGGGCAGGCGCTGCGCTCCACCTGTTCGCTCTGCTCGTCGGAGACACGGGGATCCGCCGCCTGCACCATGGCGTCCACCAGATCGAGCTTGATCAGCTGGTCCGACAGCTTGGTTTTGCCCGCTTCCATCGGGCCACCGGAGACAAAGATGGTGGGGATGTTGAGGCGCATTGCCGCCATCAGCATCCCGGGGGTGATCTTGTCGCAGTTGGAGATGCACACCAGCGCATCGGCGCAGTGGGCGTTCACCATGTACTCCACCGAGTCTGCAATCAGTTCACGGCTCGGCAGGGAGTAGAGCATGCCGCCGTGTCCCATGGCGATGCCGTCATCCACGGCGATGGTGTTGAACTCCTTGGCCACGCCCCCCGCTTCCTTGATGGCGCCCGCCACCAGGTCCCCCATGTCTTTCAGATGCACATGGCCGGGCACAAACTGGGTGAAGGAGTTGGCGATGGCAATGATCGGCTTACCAAAGTCGTCGTCGGTCATCCCGGTGGCACGCCAGAGCGCGCGGGCTCCCGCCATATTGCGGCCGGCAGTCGTGGTGGCAGATCGAAGCTTCGGCATAAAACTTTCCTTGCTCGGGGCCCTGCCCCGGACGGTAAAGGGATCTGGGGCCCCTGTCTGCGGGGCCCCGGGCTAACTCAGTGGCGGCTCAGAGTTCGACCGCCATGGTGTGGGCGGCAAAGGCCTGTTCGTCACTGGGGGGAGTCACGTAATCCAGCCAGCCCCACTTGTCTTCGGTTTGGCCATTGAACAGGCCAAAGAACCGGGTTTGCATCGCTTCGGTCACCGGGCCACGACAGCCTTCACCCACAGTGATGCCGTCCACCGAACGCACCGGTACGATCTCGGCAGCCGTGCCGGTCATAAAGATCTCGTCCGCCAGGTACAGCGCTTCCCGGGAGAGCGCCTCTTCGCAGACGGTGTAACCGGCATCGCGGGCCAGGGTCATGATGGTGTCCCGGGTGATGCCCGGCAGGATGGCGGCGGTCACCGGCGGGGTGTAGAGCACGCCTTTTTTGACGATGAACAGGTTCTCACCGGCCCCTTCCGAGATCTGGCCGTTGACGTCGAGGGCGATCCCCTCGGCGTAACCGTGGCGCCGGGCTTCACCGGAGATCAGCTGCGATGACAGGTAGTTGCCCCCCGCCTTGGCACCGGTGGGCATGGTGTTGGCCGCCAGGCGGTTCCAGCTGGACACACAGACATCGACGCCGCTCTGCGCGCTCTCCTCGCCCAGGTAGGCGTTCCAGGGGAAGGCCGCCACGATCACTTCCGCCTTGCTGCCGGCGGGCACATTCAGGCCCAGCCCAACGTGGCCATAGAACGCCAGCGGACGGATGTAGGCGCTGTCGAGGCCATTTTTGCCCACCGAGTCCCGGCAGGCCTGCTCGATCGCCTCCTGGGACCAGGGGATCGGCATGCGGTAGATCTTGGCGGAATCAAACAGGCGCTGGATGTGCTCCTGCAGGCGGAACACCGCCGGGCCCTTGGGGGTATGGTAAGCGCGGATCCCTTCGAACACCGACGAACCATAATGCAGGGCATGGGACAGCACGTGCACCTTGGCGTCCTGCCAAGGCACCATCTCTCCATTAAACCAGATGTAATCGGCTTGGCTCACGGTGAATACTCCTTTAAAGACTTATGCGTTGGCTGCGGCGGCAGCGGGGGCCGACTCGCAGGCCGTTTCGATGCGACACTGGGTCACATCAAACAATTTATCCAGCTGACGGGTCAGCTGATCAATAGGCCGCTCACTGCTCACGGTGACCGCCATCTGGGAGTGGGCACCGCGGTAGGCCATGTTCATATTGTGGATGGTGAAGCCGCGATGGCGGGTCACCCGCAGCACGCGCTCCAGCACTTCCGGGCTCGGGTTCATCTCGATATACAAGGTGTGCTCGCTCATCGTTTCTCCTCCATCATTTCATCATTGGACGCACCGGGCGGAACCAGTGGCCAGACGTTTTCCTTTTCCGAAATAGAGACGTGCAGCAAGTAGGGGCCGTCGCTGGCCAGCATCTCCGCCAGCGCTTCCTCCACCTGATCCTTACGCCAGATATGACGCCCCGGGATGTTGAACGCCGCCGCCATGGTGACGAAATCCGGATTGTCGGAGAGGTCGGTTTCACTGAACCGCTCCTCGAAGAACAGCTCCTGCCACTGCTTCACCATGCCCAGGCGCTGGTTGTCCAGCAGCACGATTTTGAGGGGCAGGCGGGCCCGTTTGATGGTGGTGAGCTCCTGCACGTTCATCATGAAAGAGCCATCCCCGGACACCAGCACCGACAAGTCATCGGGGCGCGCCAGCTGGGCACCGATGGCCGCAGGCAAACCGAACCCCATGGTGCCGAGACCGGCGCTGGAGAGGTGGTTGCAGGGGCTGTCGAACCACATGTGTTGCGCCACCCACATCTGGTGCTGCCCCACATCGCAGGACACCATGGCGTTGCGCGGCAGGCGCTCGGCCAGGCGTTTCAGCAGGGCCGGGGCATACACGTTGGCGCCGGGGTGATCATAGCGATGAGCACACTGCTGCTTCTGCTCATCGCAATGATCACGCCACCCGGCCACGTCCATTGGCATCGCCATGGCCGGCAACACCCGGCGCAGGTCGCCACAGTACGAGACCATCGCCTGCCGGCGCTTGCTGATCTCGGCGGGATCGATGTCCAGGTGGATCACTTTGGCGTTCGGGGCAAACGCGTCGAGCTTGCCGGTTACCCGATCATCGAACCGCGCACCGACCGCGATCAGCAGGTCGCACTGCTGTACCGCCTCATTCGCGGCCCGACTGCCATGCATCCCCAGCATGCCGAGGAAACCGGGCGTGCCATGCGCGATGGCGCCGATCCCCTTGAGCGTAGTGACCGACGGCATGCCGGTGATGCGGATGAACTCCCGCAACTCCGCCACCGCACCGGCCATCCCCACGCCACCGCCTACGTACAGGAGGGGTCGGCGGGACTCCGCCAGCATCGCCTGGGCCACTTCCAGCTCAAAGGTGTCATTGGCCGCTTCCGGCAGCGCCGGCTGGCGTCCCTGATAGGTCACCATCGCTTGCTGCACGTCCTTGGGAATGTCCACCAACACCGGTCCCGGGCGGCCATCCATTGCCAGCTCAAACGCCTGGTGGAGGGTTTCGCACAACGCCTCCGGCGACTGCACCAGGAAACTGTGCTTGGTGCAGGCCAGGGAAAGCCCCAGCACGTCGATCTCCTGAAAGGCGTCGGTGCCGATCGCCCCACTGGGCACCTGGCCGGTGATGGCCACCACCGGGATGGAATCCATCATGGCGTCCGCCAGCGCGGTGATCAGGTTGGTTGCCCCCGGTCCGGAGGTGGCCATGCAGACCCCCACCTTGCCGGAGGCACGGGCGTAGCCGATAGCCGCAAAAGCCGCACCCTGCTCATGCCGACACAGCAGATGCTCAACCGGACTGTCATACATGATGGCGCCGCCTGGGTACCCAAACAGGGTGCGAACCCCCTGTTCCGATAACGCACGTACTACCGCCTCCGCTCCGCTCATCATGGGCTTACTCTCCCCGCTTCAACCAGCTCATGCGACCGCGGAGATCCGCGCCTACCGCCTCGATGGGGTGGCTGCACTCTTCGGTCTTACGGCGGTGGTAATCGGCATTGCCGGACTGGTATTCGGCGATCCACTCACGGGCAAACTGGCCGGTCTGGATCTCGCTGAGCACCTGCTTCATGGTCTCCTTGGCGCGATCATCGACGATGCGATCACCCCGGGTCAGGGCGCCATAGGAGGCGGTGTCCGACACGAACTGGTGCATCCGGCTGATGCCACCCTCATAGAGCAGGTCGACGATCAGTTTCAGCTCATGCAGGCACTCGAAGTACGCCAGCTCCGGCTGATAACCCGCTTCCACCAGAGTTTCCCAGCCCTTACGAACCATCGCGATGGCGCCGCCACACAGCACCGCCTGCTCACCGAACAGATCAGTTTCGGTTTCCTCTTTGAAGTTGGTGGTCAGTACGCCACCGCGGGTGCCACCGATGGCGTCGGCGTAAGCCAGGGCCTTGGCGTGGGCGCTGCCGGTGGCGTCCTGGTGTACCGCCATCAGGCAGGGTACGCCGGCGCCGCGTTCGTACTCGGTGCGCACCAGGTAACCCGGGCCCTTCGGCGCCACCATGGTCACATCGATCTCGGCGGAGGGTTGGATCAGGTCATACAGGATGTTGAAGCCGTGGCTGAACATCAGCATCGCGCCCGGCTTGATGTTCGGCTCGACGTGCTCCTTGTAGATCGCCGCCTGGGCCATGTCCGGCGTCAGCATCATGATGATGTCGGCGTCCTTGACCGCATCGGAGAAGGGCACCGGCTGCCAGCCTTCTGACTCCGCCTGTTGCCAGCTCGGGCCATTCGGACGCAGACCGATCACCACATTGGCGCCGCTGTCCCGCAGGTTCAGAGACTGACCCCGACCCTGGCTGCCGTAACCCAGTACGGCAATGGTTTTTCCTTCCAGCAAACTCGGATTGGCGTCCGCCTGGTGATACATCTGGGTCATGGTGTGGCTCTCCGTAAGTAAATGACCTGAAAACAAAAAACCCCCCGGACCTTTCGGTGCGGGGGGCTTGGTGTCGTTTGGCTTCGTTGCTAGCTTCTGGCTCTGCCGCGTGCCACACCCTGACCCCCGCAGGTGACGATAATCACCACGGTAATCACGACTAGCACTAGTTCGATGGCAGAACGGAACATGGGTTTGGCTCTCAACAAAGTAAAAATTCGGCGCTCAACTATTGAGCTTTTTTAGAGTTAGCACAGCGCATTTTCAGATGCAAAGAATAATTTGCACTCAGTTGAAAATGGATATGTAACAAAATGTTTATTTATCGTTAGATAGGAGAAATCCCACTAAAATCCCTGAATCTTCACTCTTTTTTTTGACTAGACGAGAGGGTTGGCTCACCACTGGGAGGTGGAAAAATGAGTCTTTCTCGTGTGTTAAGTCGAGGCCAGTTGGGCGTGGAAGCCCCTCCGGTTTCGGTTGAGGTGCACCTGGGTGGTGGCCTACCCAGCTTCACCATTGTCGGCTTGCCGGAGGCCTCGGTGCGGGAGTCCCGGGAGCGGGTACGGGCGGCCCTGCAGTACTCCGGGTTTGAGTTTCCCGCGCGCCGCATTACCGTCAACCTGGCGCCGGCGGATCTGCCCAAGCAAGGGGGTCGGTTTGACCTGCCCATTGCCCTGGGCATCCTCACCGCATCAAAGCAACTTCCTGACAGTTGCCTGCACAATCGTGAATTTTATGGCGAACTTAGCCTGTCTGGAGAGGTCCGCGCCATCACCGGCATTCTGCCCGCCATCGTCGCGGGGCACCAGGCGGGAAACCGGCTCTATCTGCCTCAGGAAAACGGCGACGAAGCGGCCCTGGTGCCGGAAGCGGACACGCAGCTTTGCGCGTCGCTTTTGACCCTGGTGGCCGGGCTGCTCGGCCAGCAACCACTGCCCATCCCGATCGCCTCCCCGCTGCCCGACAGCGATAACGAGGCCTGCCTCAGCGACATCGTCGGTCAGGCCCATGCCAAACGCGCTCTGGTTATCGCCGCCGCGGGCAACCATCACCTGTTGCTGATGGGCCCACCCGGCACCGGGAAAACCATGCTGGCCAGTCGACTCCCCACCCTGTTGCCCGCGCTGGACACCGAGCAAGCGCTGGCGGTGGCGGCGATCCATTCGGTGTCGGGACTGGTCCGCACCCGTCAGCAGCGGCACCGGCGCCCCTTTCGCGCGCCGCACCACTCCAGTTCGGCCGCTTCCCTGGTCGGCGGTGGCAGCGTGCCGCGTCCCGGTGAGATCTCCCTGGCCCACCACGGGGTGTTGTTTCTCGACGAACTGCCGGAGTTTCCCCGGGTGGTACTGGACAGCCTGAGAGAGCCGCTGGAGTCCGGTGAGGTGGTGATCTCCCGGGCCAGCGCCAAACTCACCTTCCCCGCCCGATTCCAGTTGGTGGCAGCGATGAACCCGGCGCCCTCGGGCGAAATCGGCCCCCATGGCCGCGATACGCCGGAACAGGTCCGGCGCTATCTGAGCCGGCTGTCCGGCCCCTTTCTGGACCGTTTTGATCTCACCATCGACGTGCCCCGGCTGCCCCCGGGCAGCCTCTCTCAGGCGGAATCAGGCAGCCTGACCAGCGCCGAGGCCCGAGAGTGGGTCAGGCGGGCCAGAGAGCGGGCGATGGAGCGCCAGGGCTGCCTCAACCAGGCACTGCCAGGCCACCGCCTCGGGCCGGAAGTGGGGATCCCCCGGGCCGGTCTGGCCTATGCCGAGCGGGCCGTCACCAAACTGGCGCTGTCGGTCCGGGCCTACCACCGCATTCTGCGCGTCGCCCGAACCATCGCAGACCTGGCAGAGGAAGCGGAGGTGGGCAAAGCCCACATGGCGGAAGCGCTGGGCTATCGCGCCATGGACCGATTGCTCAGAGAGTTATCCTCGATGAGTGGATAATGGCGCCAAATGGCAGCTTGTTCGCTGCAGATGCAGTGATTACCATAGCCCCCAGCATCGATTAATAGGAGTGGTTATGGTGTCCACACTGCGTGGGTTGCTGTCCTTCAGCGGCTACGTCATCAATACCCTGTTCTGGTTTCCCTGGGTGCTGGCACTGGGCCTGCTGAAGCTGCTGCCGGTGGCGCCGCTTCGCCGGGCCTGCACCCGTCTTCTGGATGGCATCGCCGGCCTCTGGATCAGCATCAACAACCTCAATCAGCGCTTGCTGTCGCGCACCCGGATCATTACCCACAACCTGCCCGAGCTGAGCCCGAAGCAGTGGTACCTGGTGATCGCCAATCACCAGTCCTGGGTGGACATCCTGATGTTGCAGCGGGTGTTCAACGGCAAGATCCCCTTCCTCAAATTCTTCCTTAAGCGGGAGCTGATCTACGTGCCCCTGCTGGGGCTGTGCTGGTGGGCGCTCGATTTCCCCTTTATGCGTCGCTACAGCAAGAGCTTTCTGGCCAGGAATCCCCACCTGAAAGGCAAGGATCAGGAAGCCACCCGCAAAGCCTGCGAGAAGTTCCACTACCAGCCGGTCAGCATCATGAACTTTGTTGAAGGCACCCGTTTTACCCCGGTCAAACAGGCGCGCCAGCAAAGTCCGTTTCCCACCCTGCTGAAGCCCAAGGTCGGCGGCGTGGCGATGTCTCTGGATGCGATGGGCGGCAAGCTGCGGAAGCTGCTGGACGTCACCATCTACTACCCCGGCGGCATCCCCACGTTCTGGGATTACCTGTGCGGCCGTGTGCCGAGGGTGGATCTCTGGATCGAGGAACGCTGCCTGGAGTCAATCAACCAGCTCGACTACCAGAAACGTGAAGACAAGAGCGCCTATCAAAGCTGGTTAAACCAGATCTGGACCGAGAAAGCGGGTAAGCTTGCCGCCCTGGAATATCACCAAGAGACACAGGACCGCTGAATGTTGTCGTTTCTGCCTGCTCCGATACTGGCGCCGCTCAATGCCTTGCTGGCCAGCCTGAACGTACTGTTCTGGGGTGGCCTGATCCTGATTGCCGCCCCGGTGAAGCTGCTGCCGATACCGGCGCTGCGGCGGCAGGTGAGCGCCCTGTGTAACGGCTTTATGCACGGCTGGGTGGCGGTCAACTACTACCTGCTGCGCAGCACCACCCGCACCCGCTGGGAAGTGGAGGGGCTGGCGCAGAGCGATCTGTCCAAGCAGGGCTGGTATCTGGTGCTGGCCAACCACCTGAGTTGGGCGGACATCGTGGTGGTCACCGTGGTGTTGAGAAACCACGTGCCGATGCTGAAGTTCTTCCTGAAGCAGCAGCTGCTTTACATTCCGGTGATGGGGTTGGCCTGCTGGGCCCTCGATATGCCCTTTATGCGCCGCTACACCAAGAGCCAGATTGCCAGAAATCCCGCACTGAAGGGCAAGGACATCGAGACCACCCGGCGCAGCTGTGAGAAGTTCCGGGACCTGCCCACCTGCGTCATCAACTTTGTCGAGGGCTCCCGCCTGACACCCGGCAAGCACCAGCGCCAGCGCAGCCCCTTCCGCTACCTGATGAAGCCCAAGGCGGGCGGCATCGCCTTTGCCCTGAACACCCTGGGAGAGCAGTTTGATCAGCTGCTGGACGTTACCCTCGTCTACCCGGACGCGCCGGACAACATCATGTGGGCGCTGTTGGCCGGTAGGCTGGATCGCATCCACGTGGCGGTTCGCACCCTGCCCATCAGTGACGTGCCGGTCGGTGACTACGACAACGACAAGGCGTACCGGGTCGCCTTCCAGCACTGGCTCAACGGTCTGTGGCTGGAAAAGGACCGCACCATCACCCAGGTTCTCACTCAGAAAGCCTGCGAGCCGAACTTCTATCAAGGGCTTGAGCCAGCGCGTCCAGCTGAAACTCGTTAAAGACCCGTATGCCGTGCTGCCGAAGCAGCGCGGCGGTCACCCCCTCGCCGGTCACCAGGGTGCCGTCAAAACGGCCCGAGTAGATCCGCTGGTTGCCGCAGGAGGGGCTGTTGGCCTTCAACAGGGCCAACTCCAGGCCGTAACGCTGACACAGTGCCAGCGCGATGCGGGCGCCCCGGTAAAAAGCGTCACTCACCTCCTCCCCGCTCGCCGTCATCACCCGTCCATCGGCACGCCGCTCTGCCGGCGGGCGGGGGACAGGCAGTCCGCCCTCCACCTCCGGACACACACCCAACAACCAGCCCCGCTGCTGCCACGCCACCAGGCGCGAGTCTGACACCCCTTTTTCCTGGCCGTCATAACGCACCGCCTGCCCCAACAGACACCCGCTGGTCAACACCCGAAACCCGAAAGATTGTCGACAATCCATCTCTTTCCCCATTGGCCCAAAGTCTAACATTTAACCACAAACACCTGATTAATAGGGGCTTAGTACCGATTTGTGCCGTCATCTTGCCACCTAAGGCGTGACGCGGACGTCAAGCCATTGTTGACAAAATAAGTGATTCAGCCCACAGTTTCACCACCCCTTTTTACCCACTTCATCGCCAACAGGACAGAACGTGAGCGACCCCAAGCAACTCACTCTGGCGGAACGCACCCTGGTTGAACTGCAACGCGCCATCATCCAGGGCGAGCTGGCCCCCGGCAGCAAGATCTCCGAGCAGGAGCTGGCCGCCCGCTATGGCGTCAGCCGCGGCCCCCTGCGAGAAGCCCTGCAACGGCTGGAGCAGCGCCGGCTGGTCGAGCGGGTGCCCCACGTCGGGGCCCGGGTGGTGCGCCTGACGCCGGAGACGCTGGCTGACCTTTACCAGGTACGGGCGGAGCTGGAAGCGATGGCCTGTCGCCTGGCCGCCCGCCACATCACCCGGGCGCAACTGGACGCCCTCTCCGATCTGCTGGATCGCCAGGAAGTGGTGTTCTCGCAGGACCCCTTACCCCCCTTTCAGGATGACATCGACTTTCACTTTGGCCTGATCCAGGCCAGTGGCAACGCCACCCTGATCAACACGCTGACCGGTGATCTTTACCACCAGCTTCAAATGTACCGCTACCAATGCAGCAGTGGACGCCGACCTCTGGAAGCCCTGGCGCAACATCGCCGGATCCTTGAGGCGGTGGCACAGGGCGATGGCGAACTCGCCGCCCTGCTGATGCGCCGCCATATCGAGGCCGGCGCCCGCCACACCGCCCACGTACTGCGCCAAACCATGGAGGAGTTAACCGCATGACCCCAGGACAAAAGTTCCGCCACGCCGTCGCCACCGCCAAGCCCCTGCAGATTGTCGGCACCATCAACGCCTACTTTGCCCTGATGGCGGAGCGGGTCGGCCATCAGGCCCTCTACCTGTCCGGTGCCGGCGTGGCAAACGCCTCGTACGGCCTGCCGGATCTGGGCATGACCTCCATGAATGACGTGCTGATCGACGCTGCCCGCATCACCTCCGCCACCGACCTCCCGCTGCTGGTGGACATCGACACCGGCTGGGGCGGCGCCTTCAACATTGCCCGCACCATCAAGGAGTTTGAGAAAGCCCGGGTGGCGGCCGTGCACATGGAGGATCAGGTGGCCCAGAAGCGCTGCGGTCACCGCCCCAACAAGGCCGTGGTAAGCATTGAGGAGATGTGCGACCGCATCAAAGCCGCCGTCGACGCCCGTACGGACGACAGCTTC
>CAZWED010000102.1:0-10125 GCA_964632645.1 uncultured Ferrimonas sp.
ACTTCGTGGTGGCCTGTGACGTCTACATCAGCGAGACCGCCGCTTACGCCGACGTGATCCTGCCGGAGTGCACCTACCTGGAGCACGACGAAGAGATCAGCGACAAGTCCGGTAAGAGCCCCGCCTACTACGTGCGTCAGCAAGTGGTGGACGTGCTCGGCGACGCCAAGCCGTCCTGGCAGATCTGGAAAGAGCTGGGCGACAGCCTGGGCCTGGGCCAGTACTTCCCCTGGGACAGCATGGAAGCCCTGCAGATGGTGCAGGTGAAAGGCGACGCCAAGTGGCTGCAGGAGATCAAATCCGAAGGGTTTGTCAGCTACGGCAAACCGCTGATGCTGCGTGAAGCCAAGATGGTGCGTGACTTCACCGAGGCTTACCCGGAAGCCCGGACGCCGGACGCCGATGGCACCTACGGCAGCGCCCTGACCTTCAAGACCCCCAGCGGCAAGATCGAGCTGACCTCCGCCAAGGTGGAAGAGATGGCGCCGGGTCGCGGCGTGATCCGCTACCGCGAAGTGCGCCTGAAGCAGGCCGACGAACTGTTCTTTATCCAGGGCAAAGTGGCCGTGCACACCAACGCCGCCACCCACAACATCCCGGCCCTGGCCAACCTGATGTCCGACAACGCGGTGTGGATCCACCCGCTGACCGCACGCCAGCTGGGCATTGAGAACGGCGACCCGATCCGCCTGCACAACGATACCGGCAGCGAAGAGGGCCATGCCCTGGTCACCCCCGGCATCCGTCCAGACACCGTGTTCGCCTACATGGGCTTCGGTTCCAAGAACAAGGAACTGGCCCGTGCAACAGGACGCGGCGTGCACTGCGGCAACCTGCTGCCCCACGTGACCTCCCCGGTGACCGGCATGAACCTGCACACCACCGGCGTCAAGATCAGCAAGCGTTAATCGGAGATGGCAATGAACAAGCGTTATGTGATGGTGCACGACGAAAACAAGTGCATCGGCTGCCAGGCCTGCAACGTGGCCTGCCGCAGTGAAAACCAGGTGCCGGAAGGCGTCACCCGCCTGCAGGTCCGCATTGAGGGACCGCACGGCAACTTCCCCAACCTGCACTTCAAGTACAACCGCGTCTCCTGTGAGCAGTGCGAGAACGCCCCCTGCGTTCAGGTGTGCCCGACCGGGGCCGCCTACGTGGGCGAAGACGGCATCGTGTCCATCAAGCAGGAGAAGTGCGTCGGCTGTCTCTACTGCGTCGCGGCCTGCCCCTACAAAGTGCGCTTCATCAACCCGGACACCCGGGTACCGGACAAGTGCAACTTCTGTAAGGACACCCGTCTGGCCCGTGGCGAACAACCGGCGTGCGTCAGCGTCTGCCCGACCCAGGCCCTGACCTTCGGCGACGCCAACGACCCCAACAGCCCGGTACGCGAGCTGTTGGACACCACCATCAATTTCCAGAACAAGGCCCATCTGGGCACCAAGCCACGGGTATATCGCATCCCGGGCCGTAAGGGAGGGATCACCGCATGAACAACATCTGGGGCGACATGTCGCAATACGATCCTGTGGTGTGGAACTGGATCATCGCCGTCTACCTGTTTATGGCGGGTCTGTCCGCCGGTAGCCTGCTAGTGGCCATCGGGCTGCGCTGGTACAAGGAAAAACGCGGTCTGCCGGTTGAAGGACTGCCAGTGATCAAAGCTTCGGCCCTGATCGGCCCGCTGGCGATCTGCGCCGGTATGGCCCTGCTGGTGCTGGACCTGACCAAGCCGTTCGAGTTCTATCTCATCCTGATCAACTACAACCTGACCTCCGTCATGGCCTGGGGTGTGATCGCGCTGCTGGTCTACATCCCGCTGGTGTTCATCTACTCCGCGCTGGTGTTTGAACGCCCGCTGGTGGAGAAGGTGCCTGCCCTGGCCGGTCTGCTGAAGGTGGCGCGCACCCTGGAAGGAACGCTGCTGAAAGTGATCTTCGCCCTGGCCCTGGCGGTCGGCGTCTACACCGGCTTCCTGCTGTCGGCGATGATCAGCTACCCGATCCTCAACACCGCCGTGCTGCCGGCCCTGTTCCTGGCCTCGGCACTGAGTGTGGGGTCTGCCGGTAACATCCTGGTGGCCACCCTGTTCTTCAACAAGAAAGCCTCCGACTGCATCGAGCAGGTGCACCGCATTGAGTATCCGGTGGCCTTCAACGAAGCCCTCTGCCTGGTGCTGCTGTTCGTCGGCCTGAACTTCTCCGGCCCGGCAGCGCAAGCGGCCACCGCCGCCATCTCCACCGGCACCTGGGCCAGCGTGTTCTGGATCGGTGTGGTGGGTCTGGGCCTGGCGGTGCCGGTACTGGCCAGCGTGTTTACCCCGGCCAAACTGAAGCACAGCCGCGGCTTCCTGATTGCCGTCTCCTGCTGCACCATCATCGGTGTGCTCTCCCTGCGCCACTTCGTGGTGTACGCCGGACAGAGCTACATCAGCTAAACCGACCTCGGTAAGTCGCGATCCAACGCCCCCGCTCTGCGGGGGCGTTTTTTATTACGATGAAACTTTTTAATCCGTTCAAATACTGCCCCAATTGCTACACGACAACTCGATGTCAGAATCAGAGGTCACGCAAGATCGGGATCACATTGGGATTAAGATACACGCCGTATACAAAAAGAATCTTTCACCCTATATCATCCAAATCAAATTACATGATAAAGCTATATTGGTCAGGCGATTTATAAGGAATCACCTTGACACAAAACCATGTATGGCGCTCCACAATCCATATTAAATAATATTAATTAACAAGGTTGTCATTTATGAAAGAACTCAATCAGCAAGAACTTTTGGAAGTAAATGGTGGTGTAATCCCTCTGCTTATTGGCTTAGCTGCCTTGCTTTACTCTGCTGACGCACACTAAGCACCATGATTAATGGCGGGTATGGGAGACTCCCTACCCGCCATGCAGATTATCCCCAATGATAAAATTAGAGAATGTTTACTATTCATATGGGTCAAATCGGATCCTAGAAAATATTAATCTATGTATTAGCTCTGGAGATTCAATACTCAGTGGCCCTAATGGCTGTGGAAAATCAACTTTGCTTATGCTCATTTGTGGGGTTATGAAGCCCAAGCGCGGTTCCGTGGAGATTGATTCAAATTTCGATTCAGGAGTTCACACATTTTCTTTGTCTACTGATGTTATCTCTCCACCGAATTGTTTTACTGCCTCTCAAATTATCGAATTGTTCAATCATTACAACGAAATTGATTTAGATAAACAAAAAAGAATGATAATAGGATTGGATTTTAACGTGTTTTTGAATTACACCATCGGAGAGTTATCAACCGGATCAAAGAAAAAACTGTCCCTCATCACCGCCCTCTCAAAAAAATCAAGTATTCTTCTTTTGGATGAACCTTTCAACGCTCTTGACACTGAGAGTCTTGCTTTCATGAAAAATGAATTATGCAGGGATAATAGAAATAAAATCATCGTAGACCACACAAACTCTCTAAACATTAAGAATATCTATAACATTAAGTAGTTTAAACGTGATTTCAAACTTCGTATCGCACTCGCATCAAAGGAACAGAATCAGGCCAGACATCGGTTATAAGACAATATTTATAGCAGCAATAATTGCAATGCCATTTATTATATTTTTGGCACCAATACCAGGGTACTTAATATTTAACCAGTCAAGCATTTTTTCTAAGGTAATTGGAATACTCTCCTTTTCATCCATCTCACTCATAGAAATCAACCACTTTCTTTCAAACTGGAAAAGGAAAGAAGTTCTATATTTTTCGTACAACTATGGAAAGTCACGAACAACGCTATATTTTATTGTAACATTCTTTAGTCAAAGTATGATTTCACACTTTATGATATTTTCTCCTTATTTTATCAATGAAGGACTAAAATTCTCCATTATAAATATTTTCCTTTCATATTTAATGATTTCAATTTTGGTTAAGCTTAGTATAAGAAATATAATATACGAGTATCGGTGGAATCAAATTTTCAAATCGTCACCATTAAAGATCTTGCTAATCTACTATTCACCTGAACTTTTGCCACGATTCATTGTTATCGGCATCCTATCCATTATTTCTTTTTGGATGAAAAAATCAGAAATTACTGATGTTTACTATTTGTTGTACATCCTTTTTTTCTCATGCATAAATGGAATGCTTTGTATATCAATAGTGAATATATCAAGGAGAAACCTTCTACAATATAGAAACTTTCTCCTTCAGGTGAGCAACGAATTGCTTGGCCGGCATATTTTTTATCATCGAGTATTCAGCATTCTGCTCTTCCTTATCTTTACAGTGCTTATCCAAATACGTTGATGTCTACTATTTGCTCAAGACACGCCTTTTCCTCATTGATACCAAGTTCGTTGATCAAGGTTGCCACCAACTCAGCCGCCGGCATCGCCCGTAATTGCGGGGCACCGGTGCCTGCCCAGTGCGCCGCAAAGCGGTGATCATCCCGGGCGCTGGCGGCGGCGTTCAGCCGTTTGGCTGCGTCGTAGGCCACCGGATAGGCGGGCACCGGCGGCGCATCCGGCGCTTCTGCATGGCGGATAAAGCGGTTGACGATGCCCCGGGCCGGACGCCCGGAGAGGGTGGCGGTGAGCCGGGTTACGCCGCTATCCGGGCCGGTGAGGCTGGCACGATAGCCCGCATTGGTGGCCGCTTCCGGACACAAAAGAAACGCCGTACCCAGTTGCGCCGCCACGGCACCGCCCTCCAGCACGCGCCGGACATCCCGTCCGGTCATAAGCCCTCCCGCCGCGACCACCGGCAGACGGACTTGCGCCACCAAGTGCTGCAACAGAGCCGCAGTGGAAAGCGCCTCGTCGGTTTCGCCGCACTCAAAGGTGCCCCGATGGCCTCCGGCCTCAATGCCCTGCGCCACAATGCCGTCGATGCCGGCCTGCTCAATCCGATGCGCCTCCGCCACTGAAGTGGCCGTTGCCAGTGTCACGATGCCCGCCGCTTTCAGTGCCGCCAGGGATTCCGGCGCGGGCAGGCCAAAATGAAAACTGACCACCGCCGGGCGCTCCGCCAGCACCATCGCCAGCATTGCATCATGGGTGAGGAAACTGGGGTAGATCTCCGCCAGGGCGGTTGGGAGTTCCGCCCCAACCTCGGCATACAGGGGCGCCAGGTAAGCCAGCCACGCGGCTTCGACGTCGGCGTCCCGTTGTGCCGGGGCATGGCAAAACAGGTTAACGTTGAAAGGCCGGTCGGTGAGGGCGCGAGTCTGCTCGATGGCGCGCCGGGCGTCTTCCACGGTACTGGCCCCCAGCCCCAGCGAGCCAAGCCCGCCGGCTTCGCTCACGGCGGCCGCCAGCGCCGGTGTTGAAACGCCGGCCATCGGCGCCTGGATCAGGGGGTAGCGCAGCCCGATACGGGCCAAGAGTGAAGCGGGGGTGGTCATGGGATCTCCTTATCCATTTGCACGGCGCCATGATGCCACGTTCTGACCCGAAAACCACTCAGACCAAGGACGGGGCCAGAGCGGTTATCCCGTTCATATATCAACAAAAAGTGGGTTCTACGGGCAATAAAAAACGGCACCCTCGGGTGCCGTTTTTCGCTGTCACGACGCTTACTGACGCGCTTCGGTCATCACCTGTTCCAGCGCAGCCAGGCAGAGGGCGACGTTCTCCTCGCGGGCGGCGTAACCCATCAGGCCGATGCGCCAGGCTTTGCCGGCCAGATCGCCAAGACCGGCACCGATTTCGAGGTTAAAGCGATTCAGCAGAGTGCCCCGTACCGCGGCGTCATCGATCCCCTGGGGAATGTACACGGCATTCAGCTGGGGCAGGCGGTGCGCCTCATCCACCACGAAGTTGAGACCCAGCTTCTCCAGCCCCGCCTTCAGTTTGTCGTGCATGGCACGGTGGCGGGCCCAGGCGTTCTCTAGGCCCTCCTGATGCAGCAGGCGCAGGGATTCGTGCAGGGCGTACAGACTGTTCACCGGGGCGGTGTGGTGGTAACTGCGTTTGCCGTCTCCGGCCCAGTACCCCATCACCAGAGACTGGTCGAGGAACCAGCTGGAGATGGGCGCCTGGCGGGCTTTCAGCTTCTCCACCGCGCGCGGGGAGAAGGAGACCGGGGCCAGCCCCGGCACACAGGAGAGGCACTTCTGGCTGCCGGAGTAGATGGCATCAATGCCCCACTCGTCCACTTTCAGCTCCACCCCACCGAGGGAGGTCACGGCGTCGACAATGGAGAGCACGTCGTGTTCACGGGCCAGGGCGCAGAGCGCCTGGGCGTCGGACAGGGCACCGGTGGAGGTTTCCGCATGAACGAAGGCGAGGAACTTGGCGTCAGGGTGGCGATTCAGCGCTTCGGCCACCTTATCGACGGAGACCGGGCTGCCCCAGGCGTCATCCACCACCACCGCTTCGCCCCCGAGGCGCTCAACGTTCTGGCGCATCCGCTCACCAAACACACCGTTACGGCAGACGATCACCTTGTCACCGGGCTCCATCAGGTTGACGAAGCAGGTTTCCATCCCGGCACTGCCCGGGGCAGACACCGCGATGGTAAAGGCGTTTTCGGTCTGGAAAGCGTACTGCAGCAGCGCCTTCACCTCATCCATCATGGCGATAAAGGTGGGGTCGAGGTGGCCGACGGTGGGTTTACCGAGGGCATGCAGTACCTGAGGGTGAACGTCGGAGGGACCCGGGCCCATCAGGGTCCGGCGCGGTGGGTTGAAGGGTTGGATTATCATCGCTGGCGATTCCTGCTCGTTGACGCAAAATTCAGTGTCATAGGCACCACGTTACCATAGATCTCCGCCACTTTTCGGTGGGTTGGACAGAAAAAAACCGGCGCAGAGCGCCGGTTTTTGTGTCGGGACATGTCTGTCCTTACTCGGTGGTTTCCTTCGCCAGTTTGGCTTCGGCATCGTTGTCGATGGTCTTGGCAAACAGGGCGTACATCACCGGCACCACAAACAGGGTGAAGAAGGTACCGATGGAGAGACCCACGGTGATCACCAGGCCGATGTTGAAGCGGGATACCGCCCCTGCACCGTCCGCCAGCACCAGCGGCATAACACCCAGCACCATCGCGGCAGTGGTCATCAGGATCGGACGCAGACGCAGGGAGGCCGCCTCGATCACCGCCGCCGCCTTGTCCTTACCGGTACGCTGCAGCTGGTTGGCGAACTCCACGATCAGGATGCCGTGCTTGGAGATCAGACCCACCAGGGTGATCAGGCCCACCTGGGTGTAGATGTTCAGCGTCGCCACCCCGAGGAACAGCGGGATCATCGCACCAAAGATGGAGAGCGGTACGGTCACCAGCACCACCACCGGATCACGCCAGCTTTCAAACTGCGCGGACAGCACCAGGAAGATCACCACCAGCGCCAGCGCAAAGGTGACGTAGAGGGCGGAGCCTTCCTGCTCGTACTGGCGGCTCTGGCCGCCGAAGTCATAGGCGTAACCGGACGGGGCGATCTCCAGCAGTTTGCTGGCCAGGAACTGGTGCGCGTCACCAATGGTGGCGGCACCGGGCATCGGCATCGCTTCAATGGTGGCGGAGTTCAACTGCTGGAACTGGGTCAGCGCGTTGGGGATCACCTCTTCGCTCACCACCACCACAGTGGAGAGCGGCACCTGGTCACCGGATTCGGTGCGCACGTACAGGTCGGCGATCGACTCCGGGGTCATCCGGAACGGGCCGTCAGCCTGCGGGATCACCTCGTAGCTGCGCCCCTGCATGTCGAAGTAGTTGGTTCGGAAATCACCCAACTGGGCCGCCAGCACCGAACCGATGGACTGCATGGAGATGCCGAGCTGGCCGGCCTTCTCACGGTCGATCATCAGGTGCACCTGCGGCTTGTTCAGCTTGAGGGTGTTGTTCACCACCATAAACATGCCGGACTTGAGGGCTTCCTCTTTCAGCTGTTCGGCCACTTCATACAGCTGGCCGTGGTCCATGGTGGAGGTGATCACAAATTCCACCGGCAGGCCCATGGCGGTACCCGGCAGCGCCGGCGGGTTCACGGAGAACACGTCCATCCCCGGGATCGACTTCACCATGTTCTGCAGGATCGGCTGAACCTCCATCTGGGTGCGCTCACGCTCACTCCAGGGCTTCAGCACCATACCGGACATGAACTGGTTCTCGGTCGGGTAACCGGCAAACATAAAGGTTTGCTCGTACTCCGGCAGGGTCTCCGCCATCTTCTGGAACTGCTTGGCGTACTCGAAGCTGTAGTTCACGTTGGCGTTGTCGGGGCCGGTGGCGATGTTAAAGATGAAGCCGCGGTCCTCGGTGGGGGCCAGTTCGGAACGGGTCATCATAAACATGGCGCCGATGGCGAACAGCAGCAGCACCGCCGCGCCCAGGATCGGGCCCTTGTAGTCGCTGACGATGTGCTCCAGCAGACGGTGGTAGCCGTCCTTCAGGCGGCCGAAGTTCTCGTCCAGCCAGTGCACGAACTTGCCTTCAAGCGCCTGCTTGTTCAGCAGCTTGGCGCACATCACCGGAGACAGGGTCAGGGCGATGAAACCGGAGATCAGCACCGAGCCGGCCAGGGTAAAGGCGAACTCGGAGAACAGGGAGCCGGTCAGGCCACCCATAAAGCCGATGGGCGCGTACACCGCCGCCAGGGTGATGGTCATCGCGATCACCGGCATGGCGATCTCACGGGCCCCGACAACCGCAGCCCGCACCGGAGAGAGGCCCTCTTCCAGGTGCCGGTGGACGTTCTCCACCACCACGATGGCGTCGTCCACCACCAGCGAGATGGCCATCACCATCGCCAGCAGGGTCAGCAAGTTGAGCGAGAAGCCCATCCCCATCATGAACAGACACACGCCCACCAGGGAGAGCGGCACGGTCACGATCGGGATCAGTACCGAGCGCAGTGAACCCAGGAACAGGAACACCACCAGGATCACGATGACCACGGCTTCGCCCAGGGTTTTCACTACTTCGTAGATGGACTCCTCAATGTACTCGGTGGAGTCGTGGGAGAGGTGCTGCTCCATGCCCGGGGGCAGGTCGCGGGCCACCTTCGGCAGGATCTCACGCACCGCTTTGGCCACATCCAACGGGTTGGCGTCCGGGGTGGTTTGAATGCCGATGTACACCGCCGGTTTGCCGGTGTAGACCACGATCACCTTGTCGGACTTGGAGGCCAGCTCAACGCGGGCCACGTCCTGCAGCTTCACCACCTGCTGGCCGTCGCTCTTCACAGTGATGTTTTTGAAGGAGTCAACGTCCTGCAGCGAGGTGGATGCCCGTACCGGCGTCACGGTCAGGGAGTCACGGATCTCACCCGCGGCAGACTGGAAGTTGTTGCTGGCCAGTGCCCGGTTGATGTCGTCTGCGGAAACGCCATTGGCGCGCATGCGCACCGGGTCCAGCCAGATCCGCATAGCGAACTGCTGCTCACCGATGATCTCGGCTTCCGCCACCCCGTCCGCTTCGGTCAGCTTGGGCTGAACCACGCGGCGCAGGTAGTCGGTCACCTGCACACGACTCATGTTTTCACTGGTGTAGGCCAGGTACATGATGGCGCCACCGCCTGCGGTCTGCTTGGCGATGATCGGCTCGTCGATGTCGGTGGGCAGACGGCCCTTCACCTCGTTCAGCTTGGTCAGCATCTCCGCCATCGCGGTGTTGGCGTCGTAACCCAGCTGCAGGAACACCTCAAGCTGGGAGAAGCTGGCCCGGGAGGTGGCCTTGATGTAGTCGATCCCCTCGGTGGAGGCGATCGCCTCCTGGATCGGGGTGGTCACGAAGCCCTGCACCAACTCCGCGTTGGCGCCGGGATACGTGGTGGTCACGTTGATCTGACCGATCTCCATGTCCGGGTATTCCCGAACCTGGAGATCCATCAACGCTCGCACACCAAACACCAGCAGCAGTACGTTCAGTACTACCGCCAGCACCGGGCGGCGAATAAATATGTCTGTAAACATCCAGTACGCCTCGTCTTACTGCTTGGCCAGTTGCACCAGCGCTTCATTGGCCAGCTTCATGGTGCCGGCACTGACCACCTGGTCACCGGCGGAGAGGCCGGACATGACCGCCACGGTGTCACCGCGACGCTCACCCACTTTCACGTACTGGCGATAGGCGCGCAGCTGGCCCTCGTTGTCCTTGCGAACCACGAAGACGGCGTCCCCGAAGG
>CAZWED010000103.1:0-9974 GCA_964632645.1 uncultured Ferrimonas sp.
ATGGGCGCCTACATCGTGATGGCGTTCTTCTGCTCGCTGTTTATTGCCGCGTTCTCCCAGTCTGATCTGGGTGTACTTCTGGCGGTAAAAGGCGCCAACTTCCTGCAGTCTCTGGGTATGCCCGCTGGCGTAACCATCGTCGGCATGGTGTTCCTGGTGGGCTTTGTGAACCTGTTTATGGGTTCCGCGTCCGCCAAGTGGGCGCTGATTGGCCCGGTGCTGGTTCCGATGCTGATGCAACTGAACATCTCTCCGGACCTGTCTCAGGCCGCTTACCGGATTGGTGACTCCTCCACCAACATCATCACGCCGCTGATGCCGTACTTCCCTCTGGTGGTGGTGTACTGCCAGAAGTATGTGAAGAACACCGGTATCGGTACGCTGATTGCGGCGATGCTGCCTTACTCCATCGCCCTGCTGCTGACCTGGACCGCCTGGCTGCTGATCTACTGGACCATTGGCCTGCCCCTGGGTCTGGGCGCCAGCTACACCTACGGCCTGTAACCGGCCGTTCGATCTGGTACGGAAAAGGGGCCTCGATGGAGGCCCCTTTTTTCATGGTGGTGTCGCGTCCGGAACTCGCTCAGTCCTGTTGCAGGACATACTCCCGAATCGCCTGTCTGCTCACCTTCAGTCCCGCCTGGGTCAGCTGCTCCGGCCAGGGCAGGTAGCGGCGGGGACGCATAAAGCGGGGCAACGATTTCAGGATCCGCTTTTCCCACTGCTCGGGAGCCCACACGCCTTTCACCACGGCAACCGGCAGCTGACCAAACTCCGCGTCGTCGACGGGGATGACGATCGCTTCCTCGACGCCGTCGCAGCGTTTGATCACCGTCTCGATCGCCTCCGGCTGCACGTTCTCACCACCGCTGACGAACATGTTGTCCGCCCGCCCAAGCACCTTCAGCTGCTCACCGACAAACTGGCCCCGGTCGCGGGTGGCAAACCAGCCTTCCGGGTCAAAGGGACGGGTCACTTCCCCCCGGGCGTAATAGCCGAGAAAGCGGCAATCGCCCCGAACCTCGATAAGCCCGTTATTGATGCGCACCTGGCGCCCGGCCAGCGGGGTACCGGACAAGCCCTGATCATTGGCGGGGCCGGTGGTGATCTGGCTGCCCATTTCGGTCATGCCGTAGCTGGTGAGCACCCGGATGGGGTACGCCTTGAGGCGCTCCAGCAGGCGGGCCGGGATGGCACCACCGCCCAGCAGCAGGGTGGACACCGATGCCAAGACCTCACGGGCGTCCTCCCGGTCCAGCAGGCGCACCAGTTGCGTTGCCACGAGGGAGAGGTGGGTAATGCGTTGCTGTTTCAGGTTGGACGCCAGGTCCAGATGGCCGGGCAGCACCGCCGTGGCACCGCAACTGAGGCAGCGGAACAGGATCGCCAGGCCGCCGATGTGGAACAGCGGCAGGCTGAGCAGCCAGCGGTCACCGCGGTGCAGGGGGGTCTGATCGTGGCTGCCCTCGGCGGCGGCAATGTGCTGCGCCAGGGCGTGCATGGCGGCCTTGGGGTGGCCACTGGAGCCGGAGGTGAGGATCAGGGTCAGCGGACGGTTCAGGTCCACCTGCCAGGGTTGCCCGACGGCACCGCTGGTCATGGTGAGGGCGCGCACCCCCTGCGGCAGCTCCCCTTCGCTCCAGCACCAGCGGATGTCGAGCTCCTGGATCAGGGCGTCCCGCTGCGCCTGCGGAAAGCGCGGCGAGAGCGGCACGAAGACGGCACCAAGGCGCAGGGCGGCGTACAGCAGGAGAATGGCTTCCAGGCGGTTCTGACCGAGGTAACCCAGGTGCTCCCCCGCGCGCACCCCCTGCGCTTTCAGGTGCAGTGCCAGGGCGCTAACCCGGGCGTCCAGAGCTTCGTAACTGAGGTCACCTTCCGGCCCGCTGACGGCAATGGCATCGCTCCAGCGGCGGGCGGCGCTGTGCAGGGGACAAAGGATAAGGCTCATAGGGCGGTCAGTTCCGATTCGGTGATCAGGGGCTTGGGTTGGCCCCAGGGGTTGGGTTCGATCAGGTCAGCGCCCAGAGCGGACAGGGTGTCCAGACCGGGCACACTGGCGGGCGTCAGTTCGTTGGCCAGGTGCGCCAGGTGCGCCAGCCCGATGGGGCTTTCGAAGCTGGAGGAGAGCACCACTTCCACGCCATCCAGTGTGGCGGTCTCCACCAGTTGTTGCAGCCGGGAAAGGGCGCCGATCAGGGTGGGCTTCAGCACCAGCGCACGGACTCCCGGCAAGGATTCGTACTGGTAATCCGGTGCGTGGGTGGTTTCGTCCAGCGCCAGTGGCAATCGATGCTGGGCATAAAGCCGCAGGCTGTCGTTGAGGTCCGGGCAGGGCTCCTCCACGTAGCGCAGGGCGCTGTGGGGAACGCTGGCGGCAAAATGGCTTGCCGTCTGGTAATCCCATCCACGGTTGGCATCGACGCGCAGTTTGAGGCCGGGGTGACGCTCCAGCAAGCCGTACACCAGGGCGATCTCCGCTTCAAGCGGGGCCCGGGCCAGCTTCAGTTTTACCTCGCCCGGGCGTTGCAACAGGCCATCAAACTGGGCCAGTTGCGCCTCCGGGGTGCCTACCAGCAAGGGGATCGAAGGGGGCAGGCGCAGTGGTGTGGTGCGCTCCAGCTGCCATCGGGCGCAATCCAGGGCAAAGCGGGCGGCCGCGGGCAGGGAAGCCACTTCCCCTTCGCCGGCCTGCAGGGCCCGTAAGGCGTCGGTGCATTCCGCCAGGGTTTCGCCGGAAAAGCCGGGCAGCGGCGCGCAGTCGCCCCAGCCGACACGGCCATCCTGTTCCAGCTTGATCAGCAACCCCTGACGTTCGGTCAGGGCATGGCCGGCAAAGCGCAGGGGCGTTGCCAGGGGCAGGGTATAGGCGTAGAGCTTCATCGAAGTCCTTGATGGAAACCGGGCCGATTACAGTGGGCGCAGTGTAGCAAGAAAGGCGTCGGGGCGGGCGCGATGCACGTTATGACCGGCCTCTTCTATCACGTGGTGTTGCCAGTCGGGGCGACACCACTGGCGTGCCAGCTCGGTGAACTTGGTGTCCAGCGCCCCGGTGACCAACCGCACCGGACAGGGCAGGTTCAGCGCCCGGCGGTCGGCCTGATGCCCCAGACTGGTGCCGAGATAGAGTGCGGCCAGGGCATTCGGGTCATTGTCCCGTCGTGCGGCAATCAATTCGGCGCGGGCGGTGTCACTCAGGTCGGCGAACACCCCTTGCCGATACCAGGCGTCCAGCCATTGCTCTGCGGGCTGTTCAACCATGCGCCGGTGCCAGGCGGCATCGCTGGCCAACCGGGCCTGTCGCTGGTCGGGGCACGGGAGGCCGGGGTGGGTGGATTCCAGCGTGAGGCTGAGCAGCCGTTGCGGGTCCCGTTGCGCCAGATGGTGGGCCAGGTGGAGGGCGAGGCGCCCGCCCAGGGAGTACCCCAGGAGGTGAAAGCGACCGATTCCGTGGTGGGCCAGGGTGGCGAGCACCTGATCGGCCACTTCGTCAAAGGCGGGCTGTTGATGCAGCGTAACCGAACGGCTCAGGCCGTGGCCGGGCAGGTCCAGCGCCAGGCAGTCGAACTGCTGCCCCAGCGCGTCGGGCCAGTCCCGGTGGTCACCGAGAAAACCGTGCAGCAGCACCATTGGGGCACCCTGTCCCCAACGGCGCCCGTACAGACCGGGAGACGCCTCAGTCATCGCCCCGGATCTGCTGGGCCAGCTCAACGATCAGCTCGGCAGACTGGTTCGGCGGCACCACCACCTCAATCACACTGGCGCCGGGCCGGCTCAGTCCTTCGGACAACGCGTTGCTCAGGTCATCCAGAGTTTCGGGCCGGGCATAGGGCAGCTGGAACTGGCTGGCGGCCCCCTCAAAGCCGAAGCCGTGCCCCAGTCGGTAGTACTGCTGGCGCAGGGCGTCATTGGGGACCGGCAACAGGTTAAAGATGCTGCCGCCGTCGTTGTTCAGCACCAGCACCACCAGCGGGGTGGTCAGGCTGCGGGCCAGCGCCAGGGAGTTGAGGTCGTGCAGCAGGGAGAGGTCGCCCACCACCAGAACCGTGGGTTTGCCTCCGCCCAGCGTCACGCCACAACTGGTGGCCAGCAGACCATCGATGCCGGACGCGCCCCGGTTGGTGAACACCGTGGGGGCGTCACCGGGGGTCGCCAGCATGTCGTAGAGCCGGATGGGCAGGCTGTTGCCGATAAAGAGCTGCTGCTCGCTGGTCAGCTGGCGCGACAGCAGACGAACGGCGGACAGCTCGGTCAGTGCCCCCTGGTCATGCCGGGCGGCAAAGCGCTGTTCCAGCTCCTCGCTGTAGGATTCCAGCGCATCGGCCCAGCCGGAGCCGGGCAGCAGCGGCCAGGGCAGGGCGGCCAGCATCGGCAGGCTGCCGATAAAGCGGCGCTTGCTGAGGTGGCCGGGGTCGAGGTTGTCCGGCTGGCTCATGTAGTGCCAGAACGCTTTCCAGGGGTGGCTGGCGATAAAGCTCATCAACCGCTTGGAGAGCAGGCGTCCGCCAATCAGCAGCAGGTGTTCCGCCTGGTTCAGACAGGCCGGTGCCTTGGGATGATGGAACAGTTGGTCGATGTGGTGTACCACCCCATCGGCCTGACGCAGCTGGGATTGGGCGTCCGCCAACACCGGCCAGCCCAGTCGGCGGGCCAGCGCCAGGACCTGTTCCGGCTGCTGATGAGCCGCCAGGGTGCCGACCACGATGATCCCTTTGCCGGCGGCGAAGCTGGCGCACTCCTCGGCGCCGGGCAACGCGCTGCGGCTGATGGGGGGCATGGCGCTCCACGGGGCCGCGGAGCGGCGCCAGGCTTTGATCGGCGCCAAATAGGCGTCAAAGCTGTGGGTTTGCCCATCCGGGTACAGCGGTTCCCGATACATGCAGTTGATGTGCAGCGGGCGATCCAGATCCACCATCGCCTGATCCAGCTGGGCCAGCAATGCCTGCGGCGGCAGGTCCAGACTGGGGGTCGGCAGGTCGAGGCGGCGGGCGTAGTTGGCAAAGATGGCGGGCTGGATGATCGCCTGGTTGGCACCGCAGGCGATCAACTCGGGGGGGCGGTCTCCGGAGAGCACCACCAGGGGCACACCGGTCTGGTAAGCCTCGATCACCGCGGGATAGAGGTTGGCGACGGCCGTGCCGGAGGTGGTGATGATCGCCACCGGGCTCTGGCTGGATTTGGCCAGTCCCAGCGCGGCGAAGCCGAGGCCCCGCTCATCAAAATGGGTGTGGCGCTGGAAGCCGTCATGGCCGGCGGCCGCCATCGTCAGGGGGGTGGAGCGGGAGCCCGGTGCCAGACAGAGGTGGCGCACGCCGAGGCGGTGCAGCTCTTCCAGCATCAGTCGCGCCCACAACAGGTTCAATTCGGCGCAGTGAAGGGTGGTCATAGTCCGTTTAGGATCCCGAGTACCGTAGTCAATTTGTTGTTCAGCTCCTGCCACTCGGCGTCCGCTTCGGAGTTGGCGACAATGCCCGCGCCGGCAAAGAGGGTGACCTTGTCGGCGTCGAAGCGGGCGCTGCGGATCGCCACGGCAAATTCGGTTTCGTGTGCACCAAAATAGCCGCAGGCCCCGGCATACCAGCCGCGGGCAAAGCCTTCGCGCTGGCGGATGAAGTTCATGGCCGGTTCGCGGGGCAGCCCGCCAACGGCGGGGGTGGGGTGCAGGGCGCCCAGCAGTTGCAGGTCATTGACGCCGGGCTTGAGCTCGGCCCGGATGGCCCGGTGCAGGTGCTGAATGTGGTTGAGCTTGAGGATGGTCGGCGTCTCTTCCGAGCCGACATAGTCACTCAGTGGGCCCAGTTGTTGTTCGATGTGCTGGCGAACCAGCAGATTCTCGTGGCTGTTCTTGCCATCGTTGAGCAGCGCGTTGGCCAGTGCCTCGTCTTCCGCTTCGGTGAAGCCCCGGGTGGTGGTGCCGGCAAGGGCCTCGGTGGAGAGCTCTCTGCCGTGACGATAGAACAGACGCTCCGGGGTGCAGCTGACAAAGCTGTGATGCTCGGTGAACTGGAAGCCGAACTGGTAGCTGCCGGGGTTGAGCAACTGCCAGGCGTGCAGAACCGTCCAGTGGTTGGGCAGCGCACTGGTGGTCAGGCGGGTTTCCCGGGCCATCACCACTTTGGGGGTGGTGGAGAGGAACGCGGGATCGGTGATCTGGTCAATCAGCTCCCGCCAGCGGGGCTGGTCCGGGGTGTCCTGACGGGCCAGGATGTGCGCCGGGCCCAGTGGCGAGAGCGGCGCCGCAGGCTTCAGGTTGTCGAGGGCCTGACGGGCCGCGTCCAGCTCTTCGCGCCAGGGGCGCTCCTGACCACAGAGGTTGAGCAGGATCTGGGCCTGATCACCATGACGGCGGATCTCGATGCGCGGGAGCACAAAGCGGGCCTGGCCAAAATCGGGCCAGGCGGGTTGCCGGGTATCAAAGGCGTGTCCGCCGTAGAGGCGCAGCTGGGTGTCCTGTGCGGCGCCCAGGTACTTGTGATAGAGCCGGTCCAGTTCCTCCGCCGCCGGCAGGGCGGCGAAGTGAAGATCCAGCGCGGCGCCGATGGCCGCGACCTCTTCGCCACCGCGACGGCCGTGCCAATAGAGTTTCGGCAGCGTGGTCTGATTGGCCAGCCAGGCGATCAGGGGCGGTGCAGTGAGCGGTTCACTCAACTGCAGACAGAGGTGGCCCGGAGGTTGACGCTCCAGTTGGGCCAACCGCAGCCTGAGTCGCTCAACGGCGCTGGCCAGAGGGTGTTCTACCGGAAGGATGCTGTACCACCTTGTCGAGAGAAGAGGGTAAACCACTGAAATTAAAAATCACCACTGAGTGATGTCAAGGCATCGCCCCGAAGATTGTGATCCCGGCGTCGCCGCAATCAGAGGTCGAGGCTCCACAATAGGGCCACCGTCAGGGTCAGGGTGGTCAGGCTGCTGCCAACACCCGGTTTACCCAGATAGATGACGTTCCAAACGGTTTTGGTGATGGCTGCCGTCACCACCAGCATCAGCGCCAGATTCAGTTGGTGCAGCCAAAGCAGGTGAAGCGTCAGCATCACACTGCACACGCCGAGGGCCAGCATCATGGCACGCTCAAGATGGGTCTGTACAGCGACCATCTCCTGTTCACTCTGCAGCTTAAACGAGCGGCTCTCCTTGAGCCGGACGAGGTGCACCGCCAGGGCCACCAGCCCCAGCAGGCCGGACAGCATGACAGGAATGGACTGATACCAGGCACCCACTGCGGCAAGGGCAAGGGTGGTCGGCCGTGCCCAACGATGCAATCGGGCGGCGGGACAGTCGGAAGGGGTTTCCATAGCGACTCCTGGTTAAAAGTTATGCCGCTATTAGAGCGTTAACTCTGCCGACTGTACCAACTTAAGCCCCTAAAACCTGGCAAAAGTGTGCACCCGATCGGACTTGTGAATGAGACATTTCCGAGCGGTTGGTGTAGGGGTGAATGGCCTGTTTACTGCCCTGTGCCTTACTGTGTTGGCTTAGTGACCAGGGTCCGCGATACCGCCTCCTGCCACCCCTGGTAGAGCCGTTGGCGCTGCTCCGGCGCCATGGTTGCCTCGAAGCGTCGCTCCACCTGACTGACCCCGGCCAGGCTGTCCAGCGAGGGCCAGTAGCCCACGGTCAGCCCTGCCAGGTAGGCTGCGCCGGCGGCGGTGGTTTCCCGGTTATCGGGGCGCAGCACCGGTGTGGCGAGGATGTCCGCCTGGAACTGCATCAGGAAGTCGTTGGCCACGGCGCCGCCGTCCACGCGCAGTTCGGTCAGCGGCAGTGCGGCATCCTGCTGCATGGCATCCAGCAGATCCCGGCTTTGGTAGGCGATTGATTCCAGTGTGGCCCGGACAATGTGCTGGCGGTTGCAGCCCCGGGTCAGCCCCACCAGTGCGCCCCGGGCATAGGGATCCCAGTAGGGGGCGCCCAGGCCGGTGAACGCGGGCACCAGGTAGGCACCGGCGGTGTCCGGCACCGATTGGGCCAGGGCCTGGGTTTCACTGGCGTGGCGGATCAGGCCCAGTTCGTCCCGTAGCCACTGCACGCTGGCGCCGCCCATAAACACCGCGCCCTCCAGCGCATACTCGACGCGCTCCGGGCCGCTGCAGGCGATGGTGGTCAGCAGGCCATGGCGGGATTGCACCGCCTGCTCGCCGGTGTGCATCAGCATAAAGCAGCCGGTGCCGTAGGTGTTTTTGGCCATGCCGGGTTGGGTGCAGAGCTGGCCAAACAGGGCCGCCTGCTGGTCGCCCGCCATGCCGGCCACCGGGATTCTGGCCCGGCCGATCTGGGCGTAACCAAACACCTCCTGGCTGCTTTTAACCTCGGGCAGCAGGCTGGCGGGGATGTTGAGCGCTTCCAGCATCACCGGATCCCAGCGTTGCTGATGGATGTCCCACAGCAGGGTACGGGAGGCGTTAGTGCGATCGGTGGCGTGGACGGCGCCGTCGGTCAGTTGCCACAAAAGCCAGCTGTCGATGGTGCCGAAGCGGAGTTCACCCCGCTCGGCCCGCTCGCGGGCGCCGGGAACGTGGTCCAGTAACCAGGCGATCTTGGTGCCGGAGAAGTAGGGGTCCAGCACCAGCCCTGTGGTGTCCCGGACGTGCTGTTCCAGCCCGCGGGCTTTCAGTTGGTCGCACAGGTCGGCGGTGCGTCGGCACTGCCAGACGATGGCGTTGTGGATGGGCAGCCCGGTTTCGGCGTCCCAGATCACGGTGGTTTCCCGCTGATTGGTGATGCCAATGGCCGCCACCTGCTCATGGCGGACCCCACAGCGCGCCAGCACTTCGGTCAGTACCGCCCGCTGGCTGGCCCAGATCTCCATGGCGTCATGCTCGACCCAGCCGGATTGCGGGTAGTGCTGGGTAAACTCGCGCTGGGCGGCCCCCAGAATCGCCCCTTTCTGGTTAAACAGCAGGGCACGGCTGGAGGTGGTGCCCTGGTCCAGGGCAAGAATGAACGGTTCGTTTGACATGGCGTGGTGCGGTTAGGGGTTTGTTTTCATGATAGCGAAGTGCTGGCGGAAAAACCCTGTCTGCACAGCGACCTGTGAGCGGTCACTCCGGGGGTGGCACGGAATCGGCGATCAACGACACCGCGTCAGCCAGTCCGCTCAGGGTAAGTTGCTGAACCTGTCCCTGGCGCCGTATCTCCAGGGTGATCGGCGCTTTCGGCGGCAGTTGCGCCAGATAATCCCGGTATTCCGCCCGGGTCAGCACCCGGTGCCCGTCCAGAGACCAGATGACGTCGCCATGCTGTAACGAGGCGCCCGCCTCGCTGTCCCGGCGGACGGTGTCCACCAGCAAGCGGTTGGGGCGACCGGCCCGATGCAGTGCGGCCATGTAATCCCGATCGGACAGCTGGCGGCGCGCCTGATCCCATAACGCCTGTCGCTCCCGGGTCAGTCGCTCATCGGTCGCCCAGCCTTCGGCCAGGGCCTGCCGTTGCAGCTTAACGTCAGCCCGGGTCAGTCGGTCGATCAGCGCGTCGGCCACCTCCCCCTCGGGCAGGGAGTGGGCCGCTGGCGGCGAAGGCGGGCTGGCGGAGGAGGGCGTTTGCAGATCGGTGAAATGCTGCAGGTGGCCTGAGATGTCGCCTTTCAGGCCCGCCTGGACCATGGCGATCAGCATCCGGTTCTCCCACTGCAACATCGCCAGTTCGTCCGGGTCGGCCTCGCAGGTGGGTAACGTCGGGCATTCCGGTGGCGTGGGGTGTAGCCACCAGGCAGAGAGCAGGCCACCGGTCAGGGCTCCGGTGATAAAGGTGATGATGGGGCGCCGCATCCGTTGGTGCCAGGGTTGTCCACAGTGGCCCCAGTGTAGTCAGCGGCAAACGGCCATGTCGTTGATCCCAGTCGGCCTGACGGCGAAACCCGGTTCATGAAAACGCGGTCTCATCGCAGGCAAGGTAGACGCCTTACCCACCGCCATTTTTCAGGCAAAAAAAAGGGATGGCATTCGCCATCCCAATCATTTGCAGGGTGGGGAGGGAGA
>CAZWED010000104.1:0-9946 GCA_964632645.1 uncultured Ferrimonas sp.
GGTTAGAAATTCCAGCGGATCTGGCCAAACAGCAGGGTGGCCGGGGTGCTGCCGAACAGGCTGTCGCCGCTGCCGTCGAAGCGTTGCAGCACGGCCAGCAGCTGCCAGTCGTCGGCGAGGGAGTGGCTGGCACTGAGGCCGACAAAGTAGGAGCCATCGTCGTAGCCGGTGGTGGACAGGGTAAGCCGGGTCAGGGCGGTCAGGTCGGCGCTGAGGTCGGCGTAGCCGCTCCAGCGGGTAAAGCTGAGGGTGCGGGCGGTCAGGGGCAGATTGAGAAAGGCGAGGGCGCTGTCCGGTGATTGTGGGCTGCTGATGTAGAGGAGGGCGCCGCGCACCATCCAGTTGCGCCGACTGGTAAAACTGTAGTCGCTCTCCAGCGTTGCGACGGTGGTGGCTTCCAGCGTCACGCCTTGCCACTGCTGCCGGGTGGGTTCAAAGCGGCTCAGTTCACCACGGAGGCCGGCACCATATACCTCCCCCGCCACCCCAATGCCCACCACCGCATCCAGCGCGGATTTGCCCACCAGGATCTGGCCATCCCAGCCTTTTCGGTTAAACAGGTAACGCCCGGCGAAACGGGTCAGGTCCGGCTCTTTGGCGGGGTTGTAGACGAGGTCCAGCTGGCTGGCGAAACCCAGTTTCCGGCTGACCATCAGCGCGTCGCTGCCGGGACGTTCCTCGTAATCGAAGTCGTAGATGGAGTAGCTGTTGAACAGATCATTGGGGTTCCATAGGGTGGCCATGGCCCAGTTGATGCGAAAGCGGCCCGCCCGCACTTGCCAGTTGCGGTCCTGCCAGTCCAGATAGAGGCGATCGAACGTGGTGGTGCCGACCAGAGCGTCCCGCTCGGCCCAGTTGTGGGTGAGGTCGAGGTAGCCGTCGTCCCGCCCCACCAGTTCGGCAAAGCCGGGGAGCTCGGCGCTGTCACCCGCCAGCACCCGGTTGCGCATGCCGGCGTTTACCCTGAGGCGGTCGGAAAACCGGTACTCCAGATTGAAGCGCTGGTGCAGCAGGTGGTCCAGCCCGCTGCTGCCCGCATCCGGGATGGTGCCTGAGGCCATGTACTTAACGTAGCCGCCCAGGTCCCAGTTTTTCTCCGGGGCCAGGCCGGGCACTGCGCCCCACAGCGAGGCGGGCAGCAGGGCCAGAGCCAGCACCAGGCGCGACCGGATCACTGCTGGCGGTCCTCGGTGATGCGGCCATCTTCAATGACGATCACCCGCCGGGCCCGGGTGATCACCCGCGGGTCATGGGTGGAAAAGATAAAGGTGGTGCCCTCTTTCTCGTTGAGCTGCTGCATGATGTCCAGCAGTTCGGTGGTGTTTTTGGCGTCCAGATTGGCGGTGGGCTCATCCGCCATGACAAAGCGCGGGTGGGGAGCCAGTGCCCGCGCCACCGCCACCCGCTGTTGTTGTCCTCCGGAGAGCTTGGCCGGCACCTTGTTCAGGTGATCCTTCAGCCCGACCTGGGTCAGCAGCGCCGTGGCCCGCGCCCGGCACTCCGCTTCGCTGTGGCCCTGCAGCTGCATCACAAACTCCACGTTCTCCAGCGCCGTCAGCACCGGCAGCAGGCTGTAGTTCTGGAAGATGAAGCCCACGTTGTCACGGCGAAAGGCGATCATCTGGTGCTGGCTGAGTTCGGTCAGGCAGTCGCCATCAATGGAGATGCTGCCCCCGGTGGGCACGTCAATGCCTCCCAGCATATTGAGCAGGGTGGTTTTGCCGGAGCCGGATGGGCCCATGATGGCGACGAACTCACCCTGTTCGATGGTGAGGTCGAGGTGGCGCACCGCATGAACCGGAAACTCCGAATCGGCGTTGTAGGTTTTGCTTAAGTCGCGAATCGAGATGGTCATCAGCGCCTCATTAACGTTGGGCCATGGCGTCCACCGGACGCTGCTTGAGGATTTGCCGGGCGGGGTAGAGCGCGGACAACAGGCTGGCGGCCAGCACGGTGCCCAGCACCATCAGGTAGTCACTGGGGTTGACCAGCGGGTAGAGCTGGGTGTCCGCTCCAAAGGCAGCCAGCCCTTGCGCCATGCTGCCCAGGGGAATGCCGGTGTCGGCCAGCAGCGACATCAGTGCCAGGCTGGCTAACAGCCCCAGTACCCCGCCGCACACCCCCAGCAGCAGGGCTTCCAGCAAGATCAGGGCGAAGATGCGGGGTTTGGTCATGCCGACCGCCATCAGCACGCCGAACTCCCGGGTGCGCTCAAACACCGACATCAGCATCACGTTGACGATGCCGAAACTCATCGCCAGTACGTAGATCCCGAGAATGATGGCGTTGCTGATCCCCATCTGGCCGATGATGGCGGCCAGCATGGGTTGCACCGTCTGCCAGTCGCGGACCTGATTGTCCGGTCCGGCGACCTGGATCAGGGCGGTTTTGAGCGCGTCGGTGTCCGGGTGGGGCAGTTCGCCGCCGTCACGGGTGAGAACGGCGATCTCGTGGATCCCTTCAAGATGTGCGAGTTTCGCCAGGTCCCTCTGCCGCACGTAGAGGTTTGCGTCGTCGAAGGCGCTGATGGGGCTCTGGTACAGCCCCCGAATCCTGAACGCCGCACCGGTGACGTCCCCTTGCGGGTCGGTAAAGGTGAGCACCACCTTGGCGCCGACGTTCAGCCGCAGGCGCTCAGCGGTTTTCACGGACAGCACCACCGGGTTGCGCCCTTCGTCGTCCAGCCAGCTGCCCTGGCGGATGTGGCGGGCAATGGGCGTGACCCGGGCCTCCCGCTCCGGCTCCACACCATTGATGCGGACCCCCCGGGTGCTGCGGGCGGAGGCCACCATGCCATCGGCCACCAGGCGTCCGGACCAGCCGGTTACCGCTGGCTGGCTGTCCAGCCACTGGGCCAACGCCGGCGCGCCGCTGAGGGTGTCCTGGATGTCGGGGTGTGACAGGTAGCCCCGGTCGTGTATCTGCAGGTGGCTGGTCTGCCAGGCGATGGCGTTCTGAATCATGTTGCCATAGAGGCCATTGGTGAACCCGATCATCAGGATCACCCCCAGCAGGCCGAAGGTCATGGCGCCGAGCATGATGGTGGTGCGCAGTTTGTTGCGCCACAGGTTGCGCCAGGCAAGTTTAACCAGCATGAGGGCCTCCGGTCAGGGCGGCCACCAGGTCCAGCCGGTAGATCCGCCACAGGGGGTAGATCAGGCACAGGGCCAGCAACAACAGGACAATCAGGATCTGCTGGCCGAACAGCCAGGGCTCAATCATGGCGGGCAGCAGGGGGTCCCAGCCCATCTGCCGGATCATTTCACCGGTTTCGCCGCCCAGGGTGATGGGGTCGAGGTACAGCCACAGCAGAATGGGCCAGGCCAGCAGCAAACCGAGGCCGATGCCGAGGATGGCAATAAAGGCCGATTCAATCATCACCAGCCCCAGCAGCTTGTGGCGCACCATGCCGGTGGCCATCATCACCCCGAACTCCCGCTGTCGCTCCAGCGTCATCATCAGCAGGGTGGCAAAGAGGCCAAACCCCACCACGCCATAGAGCAGACCGATCATAAACACGCCGCCGGCGCGGTCCAGGGCGATCTGTTGTGCCATCTCCGGGGCCAGGTCCTGCCAGTCCCGAACCCGCTGGCCCGGGTAGTGTTCAGCCAGGGTCCGGGCCACCTGGGGCAAGCCCGACAGCGGAGAGGTATGCAGCACCCACTCGGTGATCTGGTCGCCGGTGCTGTAGAGGTTCTGGGCCAGTGGCAGGGGCAGGTACACCAGTTGATTGTCGACCCCGGGCATCGGAAAGCGCAGCAGCCCGACAATGGGGTAGAGGCCCGCCGCGGTCTGGCCCCGGTAACCTTGCCCGTAAAGCACCAACTTGTCCCCCACCTGCAACTCCAGAAACCGCGCCAGACCTTCGCCCACCAGCACGCCCTGATCGTTGTCATTGAGATAACGCCCGGCGACAACCCGCTCCGCCACCCGGGCGTAGTCCGCCTCCAGTGAGGGCACCACCCCCATCACCAACGCGCCCTTGGAACGCTGGGCTCCGGCGGCCAGGGCGAAAGATTCCAGTCGGGGCAGCACCTGGGTGATGCCGGGCAGTGCGCGGGCGGGGGCGATAAATGCGTGGTTGGCCGGCACCAGGTCATCAATGCTCTGGCTCTCGCCAAATTCCGGGTGCTGGATCTGAAGCAAGCCGGTGGCAAAGCGGGCGGCGTTGTCGATGTTGTTGGCGTAGCTGCCCTCCTGCAGGCTGCGGGTCAGCAGGGAAAGCAGCAGGGCGAGGGCCAGGGCACCGGCGGTCAGCAGGGTGCGCCGCTTTTGTCGCCACAGGTTGCGCCACGCCAGCTTCACCAGCATTGTCTGCGCCTCAGTCCCGCAGGGACTTCATCTGGGATTGGGAGAAGAAGCCGTCGTCGACGGCAAAGTCGAACTGGGCAGTGTGGGTGATGACTTCGGTTTTCTGCCCCGGCTTGTCGGCGGGCAGCATCTCCATTCGGGTGGCCACCGCCCGTCCGCCCATCTCCTTAATGTCGTAGGTTTTGAGGGTGTTCACCAGCTCATCAAACTCGTCGTAAAAGGTGATTTGCCGTTGCAGGTAGCTGGACTGGCTGATCCAGAGCCGCACTTTGCTCCAGACCACCGGCGCATCGGGTTTGGCAACCGCATCGATGACCCAGGTGAGCTCGCCGTCGTAAGTTTCGCTGCCAACCAGCCGGTGGGTGTAATCCACCACAATGGAGGACTGGTTGATCAGGTCATCGTTGGTGAAATCGGAGCCCATCCACGACTGCCCCAGCATGGAGGGGGCGATCTTGACGACCCGTTCAATGGAGGGGATCCAGTTCCACATCTCGCGAAAGCGCTTGAGCGAGGCGCTGCCGCGGTCCCGGGCGGGAGCCGTCACCAGCACCAGAGACAGCTCCTGCCCCTTGGTCCAGCTTTTCATGCTCATGCTGCGGGTCCAGTCCGGGCGGATGATGTTCATGGTCATCTCCGCATAGCTGGATTCTCCCCGCATCTGGGCATCGGACTGACGGACGATCGCCGTGGCGTCCGGCTCCGTGGCGGCAACCAGCGGAGCGACAAGCAACAGAAGCGACAGTCCGAGGCGGCGCAGTGGTCCCATGGCAGCATCCCTTTTCTGGCGGTTGTCTTAAGTCTGACAAAGATTTGAGCGGGTTGAAAATCGCGCACTGCGTTCAGGGTGGACGAAAAAACACCGTCAGCACAAGGGGTTGATGACAAAATGCACGATAAAGTCGCTCGCTGGAAAACTCGCCATGTCGGACCTGGCCCGAACATTTGTTCCTGTTGTCTGAATTCCCCTGCCGCGAACGGCCCGAAAGCTGTGACTGAAATGGCGCGACCCGACAGATGAAATGATTGGATCACCTTTTGCTTTCCACACTTTGTGCCAATTCTCAATCCGTTGGGAAAAGTTGGCGCAGGCCCGACAAAGCCGCTCAATGACCGAAACATCTTATCCAGCGGGGAAGGGGGGTTATGGGCGGGTTTTCGCAATTGCAATCAATGGCTAAGGGGGGCCGATGCCAGTGTGAGGCCCGTGACATTTTTTCGAATGACCTGTCGGTAATCTTCTTCGCCGAGACGGTGGTGACCCATACCCTGCCGTGAGTTGGACTCACGGGGGCGTCCTGCCAAAACCCTGAACCGGCCCGCAGAGGCCGTCGATTGGAGAATACCGTGGAGTTTTTGCTCTTCTGTCTGGTGTTTATCAGCGCCTTCCTGGTGGCGTTTAAACCCGAAAAAGAGAAGCTGGCCAGCCGTCTGCTGGTGATCAGCATTCTGCTCAGCATCTTTATCTGGTTCGTTATGACCGCATCCATGATCATTCCGGCGGGGAACCTGTAATGAACAAAGCCATTCTGAACGACGTGACAATGAACCGCATCGTTGCCCTGGCGTCCATGGCGCTGATCGCGCTGCCCGTTGGCATCGCCTGCATCATTCTGGGCTTTGGCATGGGGGACAACCCCTGTGCGCTGTGCTGGCAGGAGCGCACCGCCATGGTGCTGGTGTCCCTGATCGCCCTGTTCATCACCCGCTACGGCTTTAAGCCGAAGTACATCGGCCTGCTGCTGCTGACGTCCGTTTACGGTCTGTTTGCCGGCTTCCGCCACAGCTCCGCCCACATCCTGCGTGACATCGGCCAGGGCTTTGGCCCCGCCATCTTCGGTGTGCACACCTACGTGTGGGTGATGGTGGTGTTCCTGGTGATCCTGATCTTCGCCGGCGTGCTGTTGCTGCTCCAGGGCGACAAGCTGGTGCAGTGGACCGAGAAGACCCGTTGGGAAGGCCTGAACAAAGCCGCCGCCAACGTGTTCCTGGTGGTGATCGCCTTCAACATCGTTCAGGCGTTCTCCCAGACCGGCCCTGCGCCGTTCCTGGGCCAGGGTGACCCGGTTCGCATGACCTTCAACCCGCAGAACATCATCTGGTCCACCGGCAAATGGCAGGGGCTGTCCAACGTGTCTCTGCGTGGCAGCTACGCCATCGCCAAGCCGGACTTTGCCGATATGGCCAAGAACGACGCCAGCCGCATCGAAGCCGACACCACCCTGAACGAAGTCAAGCGCGTGACGCTGCCGGCGGAGATCCAGGGCGTGGTGACCGGCATCAGCTACAACGCCAACAGCCAACTGTTCGCCGTTGTCACCAACGACAACTGGGTGGCGTTCCTGAACCGTGACCTGACCGACGTGCTGGCCAAGGCCAAGATCGACCCCAACTTCTCGGTTGAGATCTCCAACCTGGCCGGTGTGGCGTTCGACAGCGACAACAGCGTTCTGGTTACCGCTGACCACAAGAGCTTTGCCCGTGTGGCTTACGACCCGGAAGCCAAGCTGGCGGACTACTACGCCAACTTCTTTGAAGGCACCGACGGCATCGCCGAGCTGAAACGTGGCCGTTTCGAAACCGCGCGCGCCAAGTACAACTACGTGGGCAGCGCCGGCTACGACGCCGCCACCAACGAATACCTGATGGTGACCCTGCCGGACGCGAAGCGGAACAACTTCGTACTGGTGCGCCTCAGCGCTGCGGACTTCAAACTGAACAGCGAGCGGGTGTTGAGCCTCAACGCCGATGCCCTGCCGATGGTGACCGGCATCGAAGTGGCGGGCGACAGCCTGGTGATGCTGAGCCACTCCGGCCAGCAGCTGCTGACCGTGGATGCGGCTACAGGTGTGGTGACCGGCGCGGCGGATCTGGCCGAAGCGGGCAACCTGCAAGCCATGACCCAGCAAGACGGGCACTGGCTGGTGGTGGATGGCGCCGAAGGCAACAACCAGGTGCGCTTCTACGCCAACTGATCGTCCAACGTTATTGCCAAAAGGCCGGGATTTTTCCCGGCCTTTTTTTATTCCTCCGCCCGGAGAAAAATTCGCTTTGCAGCGCGTCGGAACTGGCGTAGATTGCGTCGATTTTTCCAATTTGTTTCAGGTTTCCGGGAGGACTGTGATGGTTGAATGGTGGTCGATTGCGCCGTTTGAATGGTCGCGCGTTGGCGCGGCGTTGTTCTGCGGTTTTCTTGTGGGTCTGGAGCGTCAGCTTCGGGGCAAGCCGGTGGGGATCCGTACCTCCTCATTAATTGTGCTGGGGACGCACCTCTTTATCGTGGCGTCGATGACGCTGAATAACGAGATGACCGACACCTCCCGCATCATCGGCCAGGTGGTCACCGGTGTGGGGTTCCTGGGCGCCGGGGTGATGCTGGCCCGGGATGGCATTGTGGTGGGGGTGACCTCGGCAGCCACCATCTGGGCCCTGGCCGGTATCGGCGTGTGCCTGTCGGTCCTCAGCCCGTTGCTGGCGGTTAAACTGTCGGTGATCGTAGTGGCCATCCTGTACGGCGTGGACGTGGTGGAGAACTGCTCATCGGCGCTTACCCGGGGTGTCCACAGCCGCTACTACGACCTGAAGCGCCGCATCCGTGGCGGCATGCAGGAGGAGTAAGGGCTCAGGGCGTGTCGTAAAACTCGGCGGCAAACTTCTGCACGCAGAGGTGACCGTACAGCGGGTGGGTGCCGAAACCGATGCCCACCCGCCGGTAGCGGGGCTCCATAATGGTCAGGCGATGGCCCCGGTCGGGCACCCCATCATCGATGATCAGCGCCATCACCACAAAGCGGCCAATCATGCGGTCCGCGTCCCCGTAAAACAGATTTTCCCCCGCCAACTCCTGCCACTGGCCGTAGCGACTGATGCGATCCGCCGGGGTGGAACCGTTCAGGCCGATGTGGCCAATCCGGCCCTGCCTGGCCTGCTCTTGCCGGTACGCCCGGGCTGCCAACGTCAGTCCGTAGGAGGCGGTGAGGGCGGGGGCCGGAGTGGCGCGGCTCATGGCCTGGATCGCTTCCTCCAGCGCCGCTTCCCCCTCCTGGGTTTCCACCACCTGGATCAGCCCGGGGCGGGGCTCACGCCAGGGCGGCTCGACGATCTCACCGTTGCGGTAGTAGCGCCGCATCGGCACGAGCACCTCCCGGGCATAGCGGGCGGGTTCGGTGCGGGCAAAGTTCAACTCCGTCAACACCTCCGTCTCCACGCCGGACAGCGTCAGGGGAGAGGCCAGCAGGGACGGGACCCAGAACCACACGACAAGCATCAGCATTCTCATGCTTTCAGCTTAGCCCGTCGTCAGGGCACTACACTTCAGGCCAGGATGCAAACGAGGTGGAGGCGTTATGATTCGGGCAGTGGTGGCGGCGATGCTGGTGGTATCGGCCTGGGCGGGAGCGCAATCGTGGCAGGGGCAGTGGGTGGATCTGACCCACGCCTTCTCGGCACAGACGATCTACTGGCCCACGGCAGACCGATTTGAAAAAACCACGGTGTTTGAAGGCATGACCGACAAGGGGTTTTACTACTCCGCCTTCAATTTCCGGGCGGCGGAGCATGGCGGTACCCACCTTGATGCCCCGGTGCATTTTGCCCGCGGACGCCGGGGCGTGGCGGACATTCCGCTGGAGCAGCTTATCGGTCCCGGCGTAGTGATCCGGGTGACGGAGCCGGCCAGCGGCAAACGCAACCATCAGATCACTGTGGCGGTGCTTGAGCGCTGGGAGTCCGAGCATGGGCGGATCCCGGACCAGGCCATTGTGCTGTTTGATACCGGCTCCGCCCATCTCTGGCCCAACAGCGTGCGCTACATGGGCACGGACAAGCGGGGTGAGGCCGGGGTGGCGGAACTGCGCTTTCCCGGCATCCATCCCGAGTTGGCCCGCTTCCTGATTGAAGAGCGCCGTATCAAGGCGGTGGGCATCGACACCCCGAGCCTGGATTACGGCGCATCCAAACAGTTTGAGACCCACCGTTTGCTGTTTGAGCGCAACATCCCCGGGTTTGAAAACGTTGCCAATCTGTCGGCACTGCCGGAAACCGGTTTCCAGGTGATCGCCCTGCCGATGAAAATTGCCGGGGGCAGCGGGGCGCCCCTGCGCATCATCGCCTTTGTGCCTGACGCATCAGAGCGGTAGCCCGAAAGCGGGGGGTTTTGGTAGTATCCCCCGCTTATTCAAATCGATCAGGATACCCCGTTGAGTCACAGCAATCCCTTTGCCCCGGAACACCTTGCCCTCTGCATGCAGGCGGACGCCGCCACCATCCGTCGACGTTTGTCGGGGATGAAGAAGATCCAGGACAAGGCCAAGAAGGCAAAGCTCACTGAGCAGTTGGCAGAGTTGGTAAGCCAAAGCCAGGCGCGGGTCGCCCAGCGGGCGCAGAATGCCCCGAAAGTGCGTTATCCCGACCTGCCCGTCTCTGACAAACGTGATGAGATTGCCGACGCGATTGCCCGCCATCAGGTGGTGATCGTGGCAGGGGAGACCGGCTCCGGGAAAACCACCCAGTTGCCCAAGATCTGCCTGGAGCTGGGGCGCGGACAGCGTGGCCTGATTGGCCACACCCAGCCGCGTCGCCTGGCGGCCAGGGCGGTTGCCAGCCGGGTGGCGGAAGAGCTGGAGTCGCCACTGGG
>CAZWED010000105.1:0-9810 GCA_964632645.1 uncultured Ferrimonas sp.
GTGATGGACACCTTCTGCCCCAGCAGACGGTTCAGCAGGGTGGACTTGCCCACGTTGGGGCGGCCCACAATGGCGACAAAGCCGCAGTAAGTGGTATCGGTCATTAAGACAATTGCTCCAATGCCCGGCTGGCGGCGTCCTGCTCCGCTTTGCGTCGGGAACTGCCGGTGCCAATCAACGGCTCGGCCAGGGCGCTGACGCGGCAGCGCACGGTGAATCTCTGGTTGTGGGCATCCCCTTCCACGGACACCACCTCATACTCCGGCAGCGGCTGTTTGCGCGCTTGCAGGTGCTCCTGCAGCCGGGTTTTGGGATCCTTCTGGCGGATCCCCGGCTCGATGGTGGCCAGACGCTCCTGGTACAGCCTCAGGATCAGCGGCTTGCACACCTCAATGCCGCCGTCCAGATAGACGGCGCCCAGGATCGCCTCAACCGCGTCGGCGAGGATAGACTCACGGCGGAAACCGCCGGATTTCAACTCGCCCGGGCCGAGCTTGATCACGTCACCAAGGGCCAGTTCCCGGCCCAGTTCGGCCAGGGTAACGCCCTTCACCAGGGAAGCGCGCATGCGGGTCATGTCCCCCTCGGCCACCTTGGGGAAGCGCAGGTACAGCGCCTCAGCGATGACAAAGGAGAGGACGGCGTCCCCCAGGTACTCCAGACGTTCGTTGTGCTGGGCGGCGGCGCTGCGATGGGTCAGTGCCTGGTTAAGCAGCGCGATCTCCTTGAACTGATAGCCCAGCGCGTCCTGCAGCCGGGTCAGATTCAATGCACTCACTGCAGACCACCAACACGTTCAAAGCGGACACCGGTCGGCACCCAGCTGGGCAGCCAGCTGCTGGCGCTGCGCTCACGCTCGAAGGAGATCCAGATAAAGACCGCCTTGCCCACCAGCAGGGATTCATCAACAAAGCCCCAGAAACGGCTGTCGGTGCTGTTGTCGCGGTTGTCGCCCATGGCGAAGTACTGCCCTTCCGGCACCACCCACTCACCGGCGCGGGCACCGCGCTGGCTGTAGTAGGCCTGCACCGGCTCAGAACGCATCGGGTTGACCAGAATGTCATGCTCAACCGGACCCAGGCTTTCGCGGTAACGCTCCAGCGGGATGCCGCCCTGGTAGAAATCGCCGACGCTCTCGGGGACCACCGCCACCTCCTGCATCTCGGGGCAGGGGCTCATGCCTGCAGTGCAGGCCGGCTGCACATACAGACGCTTGTTGCGGTAGACGATGCGGTCACCCGGCAGGCCGACGATCCGCTTAATGTAGTCCACGTTGGTGTCACCGGGGTATTTGAACACCGCCACGTCGCCCCGCTTGGGCTCGCCGGTTTCCACCAGTTTGTGACGCCATACCGGATCCCGCAGGCCGTAGGCGTACTTCTCCACCAGGATAAAGTCCCCCACCAGCAGGGTCGGCATCATCGAACCAGAGGGGATCTGGAACGGCTCATACAGGAACGAACGCAGCACCAGCACAAACGCCAGCACCGGAAACACGGCACGGCAGTTTTCGGCCACCGGGCCTTCACGCAGCATGCTCAGTCGCGCATCGTCGCTGAGCTTGTTCACCTGCTCGGCAGCGGTCACTTTGGCGCGGCGCTTCGGCAGCAACACAAAGTGATCAAAGGCCCAGACCAGTCCCGTGGCCAGGGTCACCAGCACCAGCAGGTGCGAAAACAAGGTGGCCATCTATCAGCTATCTCCTACTTTCAGGATGGCGAGGAAGGCCTCTTGCGGCACTTCAACGTTGCCCACCTGCTTCATCCGCTTCTTACCCTCTTTCTGCTTCTGAAGCAGCTTCTTCTTACGGCTCACGTCACCACCGTAACATTTTGCCGTCACGTCCTTACGCAGCGCCTTGACGGTGGAACGGGCAATCACGTGGTTGCCGATGGCGGCCTGAATCGCGATGTCGAACATCTGGCGGGGGATCAGCTCTCGCATCTTCTCCACCAGCTGACGGCCACGATACTGGGCGTTGTCTTTGTGGGTGATCATCGCCAGTGCGTCCACACGGTCACCGTTGATCAGCACGTCCACACGCACCATGTCTTCGATCTGGAAACGCTTGAAGTTGTAATCCAGCGAGGCAAACCCGCGGCTGGTGGACTTCAGACGGTCGAAGAAGTCCAGCACCACTTCCGCCATCGGCAGCTCGTAGCGCACCGCCACCTGGTTGCCGTGGTAGGTCATGTCTTTCTGCACACCACGCTTCTCAACACACAGGGTGATGACGTTACCGAGGAACTCCTGAGGCACCAGGATGTTGGCTTCCACAATCGGTTCGGCGATGGTTTCAATGTTGTTCAGCGGCGGCAGTGCCGAGGGGTTGTCCACCATCTTCACTTCGCCGTTGGTCTGGGTCACCTCGTACACCACCGTCGGCGCGGTGGTGATCAGATCCAGGTTGTACTCCCGCTCCAGACGCTCCTGAATGATCTCCATATGGAGCATGCCCAGGAAGCCACAACGGAAACCGAAGCCCAGTGCGGCGGATGTTTCCGGCTCGTAGAACAGGGAGGCGTCGTTCAGCGACAGCTTGGCCAGCGCGTCACGGAAATCTTCGTAATCGTCCGAGGCGATCGGGAACAGACCGGCATACACCTGCGGCTTCACCTTCTGGAAGCCCGGCAGCGGTGCATCGGCGCCGCCTTTGGCCAGAGTCAGGGTATCGCCCACCGGAGCACCGTGGATCTCCTTGATGCCACACACCACCCAGCCCACTTCACCACACTGCAGGTGAGTGGTGTCTTTCTGCTTGGGCGTAAAGATGCCGAGGCGATCCACGCCCCACACCTGGCCAGTGCTCATCACCTTGATCTTGTCACCCTTCTTCAGGGAGCCATTCTTGATGCGAACCAGAGAGACCACGCCCAGATAGTTGTCGAACCAGGAGTCGATGATCAGGGCCTGCAGCGGGGCATCCGGATCCCCTTCCGGGCTCGGGATGTTGTGAACAATGCACTCCAGAACCTCATCGATGCCGACGCCGGTTTTGGCGGAGCAGCGCACCGCATCCATCGCATCGAGACCGACGATGTCTTCAATCTCCTGGGCCACGCGATCCGGGTCCGCCTGGGGCAGATCGATCTTGTTCAGGATCGGCAGCACTTCCAGGTCCATGTCGATGGCGGTGTAGCAGTTGGCCAGGGTCTGCGCCTCTACGCCCTGCCCGGCGTCCACCACCAGCAGTGCGCCTTCACACGCCGCCAGGGAGCGCGACACTTCGTAACTGAAGTCCACGTGACCGGGGGTGTCGATGAAGTTGAGCTGGTACGTTTCTCCATCCTTGGCTTGATAGTTAAGGGTAACGCTCTGAGCCTTAATGGTGATGCCACGCTCGCGCTCCAGATCCATGGAATCCAGAACCTGAGCCGCCATCTCCCGCTCGGTCAAGCCGCCACACACCTGGATCAGGCGATCAGACAAGGTGGACTTGCCGTGGTCAATGTGAGCAATGATGGAGAAATTTCGGATGTGCTTCATCGGTGCCGCTACTTCGCATTAGTCGTGATTCGGTATAAGGGGGGCGATTTTAGCGGATTTTCAGGCGGTGGGCTACGTATTGCCCACCGGCTGACCCAGCACCCCAAGGATGGTGATCGTTTGTTGGCGGGTTCGGGCCCGGTGGCGGGCCCAAAGTGTGCCCAGGGTGCCTCCGGCCAGACCGGCCACAATGGTCCAGCCCTCCTGGCCGGTCAGCCACTGTCCCGCTGCGGCCCCAAGCAACAGGCCCGCCAGAGGAGAAAGATAGACCAGCGCAGAGGCGCTCAGCAGATCCGATTCTTCAATGCCCAGCCGCAGTTGGGTGCCCGGCACAAAACGACGTTCACTGGGCAGGGTGAGGGTGTTGCGCTTGGGCACCAGGGCCTTGGCCACCACGCCGGTGCCGCACTGGTCCCCCTGTTCACAATGGCCACACGCCGACTGGCTTTGCCAGGTCAACCAGACCTGGCCTGCCTCGCAGCGCAGAACGGTCCCCACCGCCTCAATCATTGCCTTTCCCGCTCTTGCCGTGGGTTGGGTACAGGTTGCTCGCCACGTTGCTCAAGGTGTCCACCGGCAGTTTGCCCACCGCCACCACTTCCACGTCACCGTGAATGGCGGACGCCAGGGCCAGGCCGTTGGTGGTGGTGAGGTGCGTCGGCAGCTCAATCTGACCCACCCGCCCGATGTAAACGGAAATTTCCGCCAGGCCATCGGTCAGTGACAGGTACTCCACCGGCTCGTTCAGGCCAAGCAGCAGGTGGCGGTCATAGTGGGCCAGCTCAAAGCCGTGGGGCAACCAGCCAAACTGCCAGCGGGGCTCGTCTTCGCGATGGGGCGGCAGCACGATGTCGGGCCAGGTCTGCTGCTTCAGCTCCGACAGGATCGGCAGCGGCGCCTCAAAGCGATGCAGCTCAATCACCAACACCTGCTCCAACAGGTTGTTTTCGGTGTCCAGCAGATCGACCCGCAGGGGCAGCGCGGTTTCGAGATCCAGCCACACCCGATACTGGTAACGGAAGCTGTCGTCCGGCACCACGCGGATCAACTGGGCGGTACGCCCCGCCACCCGGTTTCGACCGGCCAGCACAAACTGGTAATGCGGCACCAGGCGCCCAATGTCACCGGCAAAGGCCGGCGGCAACCACCCCCGAATGCGGGGCGCGGCAACCGAATAGGGCGCGACGTCGTGCTCCAGGTACACCACCTGCTGTCCGACGCGGACCACGCTTTTGGCCGGGCCGTTCAGATGGTCCAGGTAGGCGACCTGCTCGCCGTCCACCACACCGTGCAGGTAGCGCAGCGCGCGGATCTGGTCACGCTGGAGTTGCACCAGGGAGAGTTGAAACTGTTGGGTATTGAGGGCGGAAGCCATGCGCTCAAGCCACGCCTGGGCGCTGCTGGCCTCTTGTGCGTTGGCGGCCAAAGAGGCCGCCAACAGGAGAACAGAAAGAAGGGTTCGCACTGGGTTTACTGGTCCTCGCGGGCAGCGGTATCGACGGCATTACTGCCATTCAGGCGCTGCTGCAGCAAATGATCGCGGAGGAAGGCGTTGGCCCGGCGCTGCTGTTCCAGCACGGCTCGCTCTTTGTCCACGGATTCGCGATCGGGCTGACCCATACCAGGCACCTGATAGCTGGCCGGGCTCGGCGCCCCCAGCATCGGCATGGTCTCCAGTACCGGCAGCGGCGTGATCGCCTCTTTGGCATTGTACTGCTGAACGCCCACCACCGCGACCGCAGCGACGGTGGCGGCAATCGCATACTGGCCGAAACGCTGGCCCAGCTCGATCACCTTGCCCGGTACGGCAAAGCGACGACGGGATTGAGGTGCCAGGATGGCGGGCTCAGATTCGAGGGCATCGGCCACTTTGGCGGCAATGTCCAACTGCAAAGTGCCCGGCAATTCGTTACGCATGGCGTCACCGATCAGGTGGTATCGATGCCAGCGTTCGCTCAGTTCAGCGTCCGCCAGCAGGTCCTGATAGAGACCTTCTACCGGCTGATCGTCCATCCATGCCGACAGCTTTTCCTTACGTTCAGTCATTGCTCACCTTAGGTTTCAGTTACCGCTCCAGCAAAGGCTGGATCTTTTTGTCGATCGCTTCACGAGCACGGAAGATCCGTGACCGCACCGTCCCGACGGGACAATCCATAACGGCGGCGATCTCCTCGTAACTCATCCCTTCAATTTCCCGAAGGGTGATCGCCACTTTCAACTCTTGCGGCAAGCTTTCGATGGTCGCAAACACCATGCGTTTGATCTCATCGGACAGCAGTTGCCGTTCTGGCGTCGCCGACTCTCTCAGAGCGTCGGCGCCGTCATAAAATTCCGCTTCCTCGGCATCCACGTCGTTGGCCGGCGGCCGACGTCCCTGGGACACCAGGTAGTTCTTTGCGGTATTGACCGCGATTCGGTACAGCCAGGTGTAGAAGGCACTTTCTCCACGGAAGTTTGGCAGCGAGCGATACGCTTTAATAAAGGCTTCCTGAGCCACATCTGCCACATCCCCCGGGTTCTTCACGTACCGACCAATCAGATTCGCCACCTTGTGCTGGTACTTCACCACAAGGAGATTAAATGCTTGTTTATCCCCTCGTTGTACGCGCTCGACCAGTTGCTGATCGCTAATCGGCTCACTCACTCGAGAGCTCTCTCCTAAATCTTAACTTGCTGATTTTTCTTTCACTCGTCTAAGCGCACCTATTGAGACTGCACCCATTCGTAAAAGTTCGTAAATTTTTCAGATCTGGATCACAAAGTCGGTCGCCCCTTAGGGGGTGGGCCTTTTCGCCCTCTGGGAGTACCATAGGCCAATTGACTTTCCAACGCATGATAACGGATGAATCAAGGGCTTGAACACCACGCCGACCTTTTGGTGGTCGGCAGCGGAGCGGCGGGACTCACCCTGGCTCTCAAGATGGCTAGCCAGGCCAAAGTGATCGTCATCGCCAAGGGCAAACTGAAAGAGGGCTCAACCTACTACGCGCAGGGCGGTATTGCGGCGGTGTTTGATGAGCAGGACACCATCGAATCCCATGTGGCGGATACCCTGGTGGCCGGTGCCGGACTGTGCGACGAAAAGGCGGTCGAGTTCACCGCCCGCGAAGCACGGGCCGCCCTGGAGTGGCTGATCCGCAAAGGCGCCGACTTCGACCAGGAGACCGGCAGCGATGGCCACGCGCGCTATCACCTCACCCGCGAAGGCGGGCACAGCCACCGCCGCATTCTCCACGCGGCGGACGCCACCGGCAAAGAGGTGCAGCAAACCTTGCAGGCCCAGGCCCTGGCCCATCCCAATATCACAGAACTGGAACGCTACAATGCCGTTGATTTGATCACGGCGGAAAAACTGGGACTGGAGGGGGCCAACCGGGTGGTAGGCGCCTACGTCTGGAACCGCGACAAAGAGCAGGTGGAAACCGTCCGGGCACGCTTTGTCGCCCTCGCCACCGGCGGCGCGTCGAAGGTGTATCAGTACACCTCCAACCCGGACATCGCCTCCGGCGATGGCATCGCCATGGCCTGGCGTGCCGGCTGCCGCGTGGCCAACATGGAGTTCAACCAGTTCCATCCCACCTGCCTGTACCATCCCCAGGCACGCAACTTCCTGCTGACCGAAGCCCTGCGCGGTGAAGGCGCCCTGCTGCGCCGCCCTGACGGCACCCGCTTTATGCCGGACTTTGACCAGCGCGCTGAACTCGCCCCCCGCGATGTGGTCGCCCGGGCCATCGACTACGAGATGAAGCGGCTGGGTGCGGACTGCATGTACCTGGACATCAGCCACAAGTCCGAAGACTTTATCCAGCGCCACTTCCCCACCATCTACGAACGTTGCCTGTCACTGGGCATCGACATGACCAAGGAACCGATCCCGGTGGTGCCGGCGGCCCACTACACCTGTGGCGGCGTCATGACCGACCTCAACGGTCAGACCGACCTGCCCGGCCTCTACGCCATTGGTGAAGTGGCGTACACCGGCCTGCACGGTGCTAACCGCATGGCCAGCAACTCCCTGCTGGAGTGTCTGGTGTTTGCCCGGGCGGCGGCGCGTCAGATGAAGGACCACCTGGCCGACCCCACCTCCTCCGTCCCCTTCTCTCTGCCGCCCTGGGATGAGAGCCAGGTGATCAACTCCGACGAACAGGTGGTGATTGCCCACAACTGGCACGAGTTGCGCCTGTTTATGTGGGACTACGTGGGCATCGTTCGCACCGATAAACGGCTGCAGCGGGCCCTGCGTCGGGTGGAGATGCTGAAATCGGAGATCCACGAGTACTACAGCGGCTTTAAGGTCAGCAACGATCTGCTGGAACTGCGTAACCTGGTCCAGGTGGCAGAGCTGATTGTGCGCAGCGCCATGGCCCGTAAGGAGAGCCGGGGTCTGCACTACACCCTGGACTACCCGGACACGCTGCCGGAGTCCGGCCCCACCATCCTCTCTCCGCGCTGAATCACCAGCAGCATACGGCAGAGCCGGCGCCAGTCGGCTCTGCCAAAACTGTCTTCGTGCTGCCACAACCAACCCGCACGCCCCCCGGACACCACCGCCATCATCACCATGCCGGGCAACAGCCTGGAGCGTACCGTCACCCGAAAGGGGGCGCCGTCATCAAGCCAGTGACCCACCCCGCTTTCGTCCAGTGAAAAGGGGCGACAGGGAGAAAGGCGGCGGGCACGCCAGAGGGCCAGCAGCAGGCCGGTCATCAACAGAATTTGCAGCAGATGCCAGGGCAGAGAGAGGGTGGAGGGCCACAACAGCAGGGGGAGAAACAGCAGGCTCAGACCCAGAAGGCGATAACGGCGCCCCCATCGGGACGCCGCAGGATAGAACAGTCGCGGTTGGCGGTCAGCGGCACGCCGCTCAGGGCTGATTGCGCTCAAGGATCAGCGCCACCATGGCAGCCAGTTCCGGGTCCGGGCAGGCCTCATGGCCCATAAACCAGGCGAACAGATCCGGATCGTCTTCGCTCAGCAAGCGCTCAAACGCCGCCTGCTGTGCGGTGGTCAGCCCCAGATAGTGGCGCTCCACAAAGGGCTCCAGCAGTACGTCCAGCTCCAGCATACCCCGGCGACACGCCCACTTCAGGCGTTTGATCACCTCGAATTCCTCGGTTGTCATTATTCTCTCCATCAGGATGATCCTTGCGGCGCCATCCTACCACGAACCATCCACAGATAGACGATGCCCGAGCCAAACAGGCAGACACTCATGGCGCCGACCATGGCCCAGGGCGAATCCGTGTGCACCAGCCCCATCAGGCCCCCCACCAGCGCACCGGCCAGGAAGCGCATAAAGCCGCCCAGTGCCGACACCGAACCGGCCGCCCCCTCGAAAACATCCAGACTCAGCGCTGCGGCGTTGGCGGATATCAACCCCATCGGCCCCATGATCAACACCACCGGCACCACCACGCCCCAGACGCCTCCCACCTGCCACCATTGAGCAAGCACCAGCAGGGTGGCGCCGGTTACGCCGATGGCCAGACCGATGCCCAGCATCCGGGTGGATCCAAGGCGGGCCACGTAACGGGCGTTCAGGCTGGTCAGCGTCATCATCATCAGAATGTTGGCACCGAAGTAGTAGCCAAACTGCTCCGGCGGCACGGCAAAGTAGCGGATATAGACAAAGGGGGAGCCGGTGATGAACGCGAACAGGGCCGCCGACGCACCGATGCCGATAAGCTGGTACCCCATGCACTCCCGGTGACGCAGGATCCGCCCGTAGGTGGCCAGCGCACTGGTCAGCTTCAGCGGCGTGCGCAACTCCCGAGGCAGGGTTTCGCCAATCACCAGGCCGATGGCAAGCGCCAGCAGGGCAGCCACGCCCGCCAGCAACCAGAACACGCTGTGCCAGCCGAAGAACAGCAACAGATACCCGCCCAGCACCGGGGCCAGCAGCGGGGCCAGGTTCATCACCAGCATGGCGAAGCTCATCGCCCGGGCGAACTGGTCCCGTTCAAACAGATCACGCAGCAGCGCCATCACCACCACCGAGCCGGCGGCGCCCCCCACCGCCTGAAACACCCTCGCCACGATCAACTGCTCCACCGATTGCGCCAGGGCACAGGCCACGCTGGCCAGGGCAAACAGGCCCAGTCCACCAATCAGGATCGGCATCCGTCCGAGGCTGTCCGTCAGGGGACCATAAAGAAGCTGGCCAAGGGCAAAGCCCAGCAAGTAGAAGCTGACGGTGTACTGCATGATCTCCACCGGCACCGAGAAGGTGGTGGCCATGGTCGGTATCGACGGCAGGTACATGTCGATGGCCAGGGGCGTCAGCCCGGCCAGGGCGCCCAACAGGGCGATCAGCACCAGATAGGA
>CAZWED010000106.1:0-9574 GCA_964632645.1 uncultured Ferrimonas sp.
GCCAAAGTCATCCTGAAAAAATCCCGAGAGAAATCCCTGCTGCGCCGTCACCCCTGGGTGTTTTCCAATGGCATCGAACGCGTTGAGGGCGACGCCGAGTTGGGCGACACCGTTGAGGTGTACGCCAAGGATGGACGCTGGCTGGGTCGGGGCGCTTACTCGCCGCAGAGTCAGATCCGGGTTCGTATCTGGACCTTCGACAAGGCGGAAGCGGTCGACGAGGCGTTCTTTGCCCGTCGCGTGGCCCGGGCTCAGGCCGGTCGGGATTTTCTGATTGAGCGCGACGGGCTGACCGGTTATCGCCTGATTGCCGGTGAATCCGATGGTCTGCCGGGCATCACCATCGACCGCTTCGGCGATGTGTTGGTGTGCCAGCTGCTGAGTGCGGGCGCGGAAGTGCACCGTGACACTCTGGTTAAGGTACTCGCGGAGCAGTACCCCGGCTGCGCCATCTATGAGCGTTCCGACGTTGACGTGCGCAAGAAAGAGGGCCTGAAACCGGTTTCCGGCCTGCTGCACGGCACTCTGCCGGCTCAGCCGATGGTGTTTGAGGAAAATGGCGTCAAACTGCTGGTGGACGTTGAACACGGCCACAAGACCGGCGCCTACCTGGACCAACGCGACAACCGTCTGGCGGCCAGCCGTTACGTCAAAGGCCAGCGCGTGCTGAACTGCTTCAGCTACTCCGGCGGGTTTGGCACCTACGCCCTGAAAGCCGGTGCGGCGGAAGTGGTGAACGTTGACGTCTCAGCGCCAGCGCTGGCGTTGGCGCAACAGAGTGCCGACATCAACGGCCTGGACCTGTCCCGTCTGAACAACGTGGAAGCGGATGTGTTCAAGTTGCTGCGCCAGTATCGCGATGAGGGCGAGCAGTTTGACGTGATCATTCTGGACCCGCCCAAGTTCGCCGACAACAAAGCGCAGCTGCCCGGCGCCTGTCGCGGCTACAAGGACATCAATCTGGTGGCGATGCAGTGCCTGAAACCCGGTGGGATCCTGCTCACCTACTCCTGCTCAGGCCTGATGGACGCCGCCCTGTTCCAGAAAATTGTGGCCGATGCGGCGCTGGATGCGGGCCGCGACGCCCAAATCATTGAAAAACTGACCCAAGCGTCCGATCACCCGATCGGCTCCGCGTATCCCGAAGGGTTCTACCTCAAGGGGTTAGCGCTGCGGGTCTGGTAAGAAAAAGCGCCCCGATGGGCGTTTTTTCAATAAAAGAATTCAATAATCGCTGTATCCCTGGTGCAACGATGTTATAGTGCAGTGTGTTCGGCGAAAGCCTGACATGCGCAACAATTTGATACTGAACACTTCGCTCCATCGCTTTACTGCTAAAGTCATGTTGTCTGAAGCGCTCAAGCCTGAAACAGCTGCTACGCTGTAAGTCGGGCACAAATTGCGTGTTTTAATTTTTGTTTATTCAGGAGACATCATGTCCAAAGCAACTGGTACCGTGAAGTGGTTTAACGACGACAAAGGTTTCGGCTTCATCACTCAAGACAACGGCGGCGCTGACGTATTCGTTCACTTCCGTGCCATTCAGGGTGACGGCTTCAAATCTCTGGCTGAAGGCCAGCAGGTTTCTTTCGACATCGAACAGGGCCCGAAAGGCCCGCAGGCTGCTAACGTAACCAAGATCTAATTGGTTGCCTAACGGCTTTAAAGGCGCCCACGTGGGCGCCTTTTTGTTGCCTGTCTCCCAGCGTCACTTCGCCTCCGGCAACTCAACATCTACCAGGTACTGCCCCTGCAGCCAGTTGCGTCCGATAAGCAACTTGTAGTTCATCGGCCCCCGCTCCTTCAGAGTCACCAGGATTCTCCGCTCCTTGCCGGTTTCCCCCACGTGTAACCAGACCACGTAACGGTCCTCACTGCCCTGGGAGTTCCGGATGTGCAGCACGTCGGCGATTTCCGCTTCGATGGTGGCCCCGGTGCCCGACTCGTTCGCCGTATCAAAACGGATGGTCTTGCCGATGTTGTTGTCCCAGTCCTCCATGTCACCATCAATGACTCGCATGTTTTCGGCATGAATGGAGGTTTTTGATGCACCGGTATCGATGCGGGCCAGGTAACTCAGTTGGGCTTCCACCACGTTCAGTCGCGCCACCGGACCGATGATCGACTTCTCTGCGGCGAAAGTGGCGCTGGCCAGGGGAAGCAACACCATCAACAAGACGGCGCTCCAGTATCGTTTCACCATGGTTCTGGTGTCCTCTGCTGGTCGTTGAATGTCCGTCGAATTTTAGCCTAACCGGCTGAACAGAAAGCCAATCAAGGCCGCAAATACGAAAGAACCCGCCGCAGCGGGTTCCCGATTCAGTGCAGTCGCGTCTGGACCGCCTGGGCCCTCTGGTAACTGCCGGCCATCGCTACGCCCAGTTGGGCGCTGGGCAGGGAGAGCTCCATCTTCTCGTTGTAGAACTCAAACACTTCGGCCATCAACTCCGCCAATGGCACGTGTTCCTCTTCGGCAACCTGAACGGCGACCCCCAGGTCGAACGCCACCGCCATGTTGCAGTCCCCCAGTGAGGCCAGGCTGTCTTTATCCAGGCTGGTCAGCATGCACAACCACATGGTTGCCACCAGGTGACTCGGCAGGTTCTCCGAATTCTCCTCGGTGGACTGTCCATCAAACGGGCCGATTGCCAACTTCGCTTCCATACTGTCTTTCATTGCCCCTCCCTATCCGATCCACAGACCGGTGCCCACTTGTTGTCGTCGCGTTATCTCGTTGTGGTGCCTTTTCAACCTACACGACCAAATCGGCCAAAGATAGTGCATTTTATCCTCACTCCCGAGTGCTACTGTGGCCGACGCTGGCACGGTGGGCCACCACGCAGTAGACTTACCGCCACCCTCACCGCAAATTCGAAACTATGCTGTTCATCTCCGATATCCACGGTGTCCTGCCGGCGCTGGATCGCGCCCTTGAACTTGGGGAACGACTCGGCTATCAGCAACTGATCCTGCTGGGCGATGTGCTCAATCACGGCCCGCGTAACCCCGTTTTGCCCGGTTACGCCCCCGCAGACGTTGCCGACCGACTCAATGGCATGGCGGATCGCATCATCGCCGTCCGGGGCAACTGTGACAGCGAAGTGGACCAGATGCTGTGCCACTTTCCACTGATGGCGGAATACAACTGGCTGGTCATCGACGGACGACGTCTCTGCCTGACCCACGGACACCGCATCAACCCGGAAACGCTGCCGCCGATGCGTCCTGGTGACGGCATCGCCTACGGCCATACCCACGTGCCGGTAGCCCGTTGGCAGGATGGCTTACTCCACTTTAACCCCGGCTCCATCACGCTGGGCAAAGGGGGGCATGGCGAAAGCCTGGGTCACTTTGATGGCGAACGATTCCGGGTATTGGATCTGAATGGACAGGAGTTGATCAGCACGACATGGAAGCCTCAATGACACTCGACAAACTGATGGCCGAACTGCCGGCCTTCTCAGAACAAGCCAGCCGCCTGGCCGACCGTCTGGGTCTGCTGCGGGCAGGTCTGGTTGCCGACCACATCGCGTTGCGCATCACCGAACGCGCGGACGCCGAAGCCCTGAAAGCGGCGTTTTTACAGCGCGGCACCCTGCTCTCTGACAAGGAGATCAACGGTCGGCCGATTCTGTTGATTCAGTTGCACACGCCGATCCAGGTGGGCCCGTGGGCCATTGATCTGGTGGAACTGCCCTTCCCCGACGGCAAAAAGCGCCGGGACGGTTGGGAGCACGTGGAGCTGGTACTGCCCTGCGATGCCATCGACAAGCACCAGATGCTGGAAGTGGTTAAGCGGATCCCGGCGATGATCGCCAAGTGGCCGGTTCTGAAAGATGGCAGCGTTGGCATTGAGATCAAAACCAGCTGCCCGAAAGGCGAAGATGAGCCTCTGCCCAACCCGACGGTGGCCTTCCGCTATGACGGCGTCACCATCAAAGTGCACCCTCACGACATTCGCGATGTGCTTGGCCTGCGTCAGGCCTCTGCCACAGCCTGAGCCAGACGCTCCAGGGCGGCGTCGAGCGTGGCCCTGGAGCAGCCGAAGTTCAGTCGGGCAAAACCCGGCTTGGCGCTGAACTCACTGCCATCGGACAAACCAAGCCCATAGGGCTCCAGCACCCGGGCCGGCTTCTCCCACCCCTTACCACGACAATCCAGCCAGGCCAGGTAGGTGGCTTGCGGTTGCACCAGTTCGATCCCCGCCATCGTATCGATCCGTTGCGCCAACAGCATGAGGTTACCCCGCAGGTATGCCAACATCGCCTCCAGCCACGGCTCGCCATGACGATAGGCCGCTTCCGCCGCGGCCATCGCCAGCACATTGCCCGCCGGTACATGGCCTCTCAGTGCCCGTTTCAGGCAGGCACGCGTCGCATCGCAGGGGACGATGGCAAAGGCAAACGGCAACCCCGCAAGGTTGAAGGCTTTACCCGGTGAAATCAGGGTGATAATGCGCTCGCTAATCTCGGGACAGAGTCGGGCCAGTGGGCGGTGACGGGCCCCTTCGGGCAACAGGATGTCGCCGTGGATGTCATCGGAGATGACCCGCAGATCATGGCGTTCGACCCGTTGCGCCAGGGCACGGCAAGCCGCTTCATCAAACCGGCTGCCGATGGGGTTATGGGGATTGCTCAGCAACAGGGTATTGGCCCCCCGGGCGATGGCCCGGTCCAGACTGGCAAGCTGCCACTGCCCGGAAGCGCTCAGCGAAAACGGCGAAGCAGGCAAGCCGAGGTTTTCCGCCACCTGGGCCAGGGGATGGTACAGGGGCTCGGGCCAACTGAGGTGGATTGGCCGACGCTCCATCAGTGCCCTGACCGCAAAATTGGCGCCGGGGATCACCGCCGGCAACGCCACAAAGTGCTTCTTGGGCACCGTCCAGTCCCAGCGCCGGGCCAACCAGTCGCGGGCCGCGTCAATCAGGCTGTCCGGAACCGCCGCATAGCCGAACACGCCATGCCTTGCCCGGTTCTCAATGGCGACCTGAATAGGCTCTGCAACGGCAAAGTCCATGTCTGCAACCCACAGGGGCAACACGTCCTGCCCCCGGAACCGGCCCCACTTGATGGAGTCACTGTGCCGACGGTCGATGACCCGATCAAAATCCCACGCCATGGTGTCTCCTTCACCCTCGTTGTTGTGCGATGGCGCTTTTAATGCGGCACCGCCTGTACCTTTGATCCGGATCATAAGCCCCGGTAACAGAGTGAGTTAGGGTGACAACGTCGCGTTAACAACAAGGAGTTGTCTCATGTCTCACTGGATAGACCTGATTATGGAAAGCCCGGTTGGCTGGATGTCGATGCTGGTGATCCTGGCCACCTGCGGCATCGTTGGCTACATCGGCTGGATGTTCTGGACCAAATCCGCCCAACCCGGGCAATGATCATTCCGCTGGCATCGGCCCCACCAGCAAAGCGGGATCCAACCGCTCCTGATGCCAGTTAAGACGCCAGTCCAGATGGGGGCCCGTCACCCGACCGGTGGCCCCCACTTCCGCCACCACTTCGCCCTGTTTGACCGCCGTTCCCGGTTCGACCAATAGCTTATGCAGATGGATAAAGGTGGAGCTGACACCAAAGCCGTGGTCGATGATCAAGGTGCCGCCGGAATAGAACATGTCCGGCACCGCCAGGGTGATCACCCCATCGGCCGGCGCCACCACCGGTGTGCCGGTTGGGGCCGCCACATCCACCCCGAAATGGGGGTTACGCGGTTCGCCGTTGTACACCCGCTGGCTGCCGTAAACGCCGGTAATGGGGCCTTTCAGCGGCCAGATAAACGCCTGTTGCCAGTCGGTTCGGACATCAAAGCGCTCGCGAGCCGCGCGGGTCTGCCTGGCGTCCTCCTGGGCGCGGGCCACATCTTCGGGGCGCGGCTGCATGATGCGCTGGGCGATGCCCTGGATCCGCTGGATCTTGTAGTCACGTTGCCGCAATGTCAGCGTTTCTTCGGCTTTCGAGCCATCGCGAAAATGCAGGGTCAGGATGTGGTCCAGCGGCGCATCCCGGCCGAACCCCATAACGAACTGCCCGTCGTCGGTCACTGGCAGGGGCTGGCCATTCAGCCACACCTGAGTACCGGGCTGACTCTGCCCCCGGATCAGGCTGCCCTGGGTCAATTCCCCATCCAGTGAAAATTGTTCACTGTCGCCGGCCAGCAGGGAAAAGCTAATGAAAAACAGCGTGCTCAGCCAGATTCGGCGTCCCATGAATCTCCCCTCTCGAATGGGCTTTAAGCGTATTTGAAGCTATTATAGGGCGCGACCATAACCTCACAATAAGATAGATGTACCCATGACTAGCACTCTGATCACCAATGCCGAGATTTTGAACGAAGGGATCCGTCAACAGGGCGACCTCTTGATCCGTAATGGCCGGATCGAGCAGATCGGAGGCCAGATCAGCGCACCGGCAGACGCAAAGGTTGTCGACGCCGAAGGTAAGCTGCTGATCCCAGGCATGATTGACGACCAGGTTCACTTCCGTGAACCGGGCCTGACCCAGAAAGGCAGCATGGCCACTGAGTCCCGGGCCGCCGTTGCCGGAGGCATCACCAGCTTTATGGAGATGCCCAACGTTAACCCGCAGACCACCAACGCCGAAGCGCTGGAGGCCAAGTATCGCCGGGCTGCCGAAGTGTCGGTCGCCAACTACGCCTTCTACCTGGGTGCCACCAACGACAACCTGGAAGAGATCAAGGCGCTGGACCCGAAAGCGGCCTGTGGCGTTAAGGTCTTTATGGGGGCTTCCACCGGCAACATGCTGGTGGACAAGGAGGAGATCCTGGACGGCATCTTCGCCAATGCGCCGACCCCCATCGCCACCCACTGTGAAGACACGCCGACCATTGCCGCTCTGGAAGAGGCCGCCCGCGCCAAATACGGCGAAGCGGTGCCGATGAAGTTACACGGCGAAATCCGCTCCCGCGAAGCCTGCATCAAGTCTACCGAGATGGCGATCGCGCTGGCCAGGAAGCATGGCAGCCGCCTGCACGTGCTGCACATCTCCACCGCCGATGAACTGGCCCTGTTTGAAGCCGGCAAAACCCTGGACAGCCTCGGCCGCGCCAACATCACTGCCGAAGCCTGCGTCCATCACCTGTATTACTCCGATGCCGATTACGATCGGCTCGGCGCCCAGATTAAGTGCAACCCCTCCATCAAGACCGAGCGGGACCGCCGCGCGATTCTGGATGCGGTTCGCCGTGACGTCATCGACATCATCGCCACCGATCACGCACCGCACACCTGGGAAGAGAAGCAAGGCACCTACTTCAAGGCCCCCTCAGGCGTCCCTCTGGTGCAACACGCCCTGCTCTCCCTGTTCGAGCACTACCACAACGGCGATCTGACCCTGGACACCATCGTTCAGAAAACCAGCCACGCGGTAGCGGAGCGCTTTAATCTGGTCGACCGCGGTTACCTGCGTGAAGGCTACTTTGCCGACCTGGTGCTGGTGGATCTGAACCGCCCCTACACCGTGACCAAAGACAACCTGCTGTACAAGTGCCAGTGGTCCCCGTTCGAGGGCAACACCCTGCGCTCCACCATCGCGGGCACCTGGGTGAACGGCCACCACGCCTACGATGGTCATCACGCCACCACCGAAGTGCTGGGCCAGCGCCTGGCGTTCAACCGTTAACCACCGCTGTACGCTTGGCAAAAAAAGGCGCCCCTCAGGGCGCCTTTCTTCTTGCGGATTCGGCACGGTCAAACCAATGCCAGTGGCTGTCTTCCAGCGATTGCTTGTAGGTGTCCCCCACCGGAATTCGGGTCAAATGGAGGAACAGCTCAACCCGACCGTTGCGTTTGCGTCGTGCGCCCTGGACCCTATCCGGATTAACCAAATAGGAGCGATGCACCTGAATCAACTCCTTGTGCATGTAACGGTGCACCATTTTCAGCGGCATGGAGAGCAGCTCGGTCTTGCTGGTGTCGGCCCACACCACCTCGCAATACTGGTTAGCGCCCACCAGGTACAAGATGCGATGGCGCTGTTCATGCAGCCGACCAAGATAGCCCGCCTGCTGCAGATTCGGGAAGGATTGGCGACACGCCACCTGCGTCAGTTTCAACGCCTCAAACCGACTGTGGATCCAGTGAACCTGAGGCTGCGCCGTCGCCAGGTAAACCCGCAGCGCGCAGTAGGGCACCGTCTGCCAGCAAAAGGTGATGGCCTCAGAGCCGGATTCCGCAGCCACTTCGGCCGCCCCGGGCAGCTGAAACTCAATACGCGAGACGTCGAGCCAGCGACTGACCAGATCAGCGCACAACCTGGCCTGCTCCGCCGGTTGATGGGTTCGGATCAGCTGGGCTTCCAGAGTGCTGAGCTCGTCCTCGAAGCGACGCTCAATGCCCTGCACCGCCAACGCCCAAATTAAGGGGGCCTGGCTGGCGTCAGGGGTGTGGGGCACCCGAATCAACTGGGTAACCGGCAACCGCTTCTCCGCCACCAAATTATCCAGTGCCGTCGTGAAATCCCGTTTGCCAAGGCCTTCCAGCAACAGTACCAACACCTCGTTCATGTCCTCCCCCGCCGCGCACTGCGCCAGTGTTTCAACATCATTGATGTGGTGGCAGGGCCAGTAGGACTCCAGGCCAAATTGACGGGTGTCTTCGCCGACCAGCCAGACGGTTACGGGTGCGCGACGAAGCGCCCGATGCGGCCATTGCCACAAGCTGGATGCGTCGTACAGGTTATGGGCCAATGTGGTCATGATTTAATGCTCCCCTCCAGTTCACGCCCGGCGTCACTGCCGGGCGGTCGGTGCGATGAACTCCCTTGTTGTTCGCACCTGAAACGGTAAATCGCCGAGCGGCGTGACAGCCGCGATTGCGGCTTGGCGCACAACAACAGCGAAATTCACCGGTTAAACAACGCCCGAGCAAACGGGCTACACCAACGTGGCCCATGGCTTCGAGCTAACTGAGGTTTCATTAAAACAGAATGCCAACCGACTGGCGGCAGTGAGGGAGTATCCTAGTTGTATGCTCGCGAGGCGCAGCGAGTTTGACTGAGCGAAGCCAGGATTCAGTGAGCGGCTTTGAATGCGGCCAACTGAGCCAGCCGGTCTTCACTGTCCGGGTGACTCATCAACCACGCCCCCATCACGCTGTCCTGCTGCAGAATCTGGAAGACCCGCTCCGCCCCGTCGAGATGGCCGTAATACTGCCACAGGGTTTCCATGGCCCGACGATCCGCCGCCAACTCCTGCTGACGACTGAACCCGAGGCTGGTGGCCGACACGGCCAGGTGCATCAGTTGACTGTCATTGCCCACCAACAAGGCCGCGCCAATGGCCAGCACGCTCTGACTCAGCAGCGACTTCATCACGTCGCGGTGGCGCACGTGCGCGGCTTCGTGCGCCAGCACAAACGCCAGGGCAACCTCGTTGTCCAGCGCGTCAACCAGCCCCTGGTACACCATCATTTGGCCCCCTGGGCCTGCCATGGCATTGAGGGTGTCCCCCTCCACCACGGTCAACCGCACCGTGATGTCGTCCGGCAAGGGATCGGCATTCAGTAACCGGTTCAACAGGGCGTCAACCGGCTGATTTCCTCACGCGGAAC
>CAZWED010000107.1:0-9559 GCA_964632645.1 uncultured Ferrimonas sp.
CGGGTAACCGCGTTAACGCCATGTAAGGGGCAACCATATTAACAAACGGCAGGGTAAGGATTCTCTGTGCCCTTGCCGTTTTCCAAACCATGAATCTGCAAACGTTTTGACATCACTGTGCTTACGGAGTCGTTCAACAAATACGAGCGGAGCCAGGTGACGACGCCAGCAATCGCTATCTGATCATCGATAAGCTCTATTCATCCCACACACTCAGGGGCAGTGCATCAAATGGCGCGCTGAACCGCCACTTCAACGCCCCCCATCCCCGATAAACGGCCCGCTATCCGACGGTTCGCCGCGGTCGAACCATTCTCGTCTTTCTCTTTTGCCATCATCCGGCCACTCCCGCCGATTTCCCCCTGATTACCAGAACCCCAGGCCTTATCGCGCCATGGCCATACTGCGACATTAACCCACAGATGGCTTCCTCCGTCCGTCAGGTATTTCCCTGCATAGTCAATCATCCTCTTTGCAGCAAATAAACGCTGGCTTGTCGCTGTCTCCTTCTGTGCTTGAATGTCCATAAACAATGAGATATGGCGGCAGAAAATAATGAATTTAGACAGTTTGATCAGAGACGCAATAGACGCTTCACCCGGCCGAAATGCCAAATCGCTGGCGGCTGAACTGGGTGTGAGTCGGCAAGCCGTTTGTGGCTGGGCACAATGGCGAAAATCCCGAACCTTTCCCGATTTTAATCACATCGAGAAAATTGCCGACTACGCGCAAGTGCCCCTTGTCTGCGCCTACCTCGCGGTAATGGCAGCAAGATGCCCCAGCGCGCAAGTCAGCCGTGAGTTATTGAAATTGCTGATCAGCATTGAACCGAATCCAATCAAATAAACGTCGTCATATAACCGCTTATTAAAAAGCATTAATGGCCCGCTCACCAAAAAGAAACGCAGTCCGACTGCCAATACACCCCAGAATCATACGGTTGAATAAACATGTTTAAATTCACATTATTATTTTTTGCATTGCTTACCTGTGCCTTTCCTACCCTGGCTGAACTCAGGGCAAGCACCATCACATATAACCAGAACCTCAATTACGCCATAGATTCCAACAACCCACCCAGCAACTGGGCGGTACCCGGTTTCAGGTGGAATCTTACCCCAGCCGTAAGCTGTCGCGACGAAGACATTGGCGTCATTAGAGACTGTCGCAACGACAGAGTAAAAAACAACCTTTTGGGTCTTGCCAACCCGATGGTGATCCAATCCTCTTTTGAACACGCGATACCGGATGGCGAAGGACTCACTACCGATCTGGATAACAACATCCGCCCCATCAACATCCCCGTCACCAATGAGAAAGGGGAGGTCTTTGTTGTCCGGGGCATTTGCTATAACCAGAATACCAACAGCGCGTGTGACCAACCGGACACTTACGATCCCAATGCCGATTGGACCAATCATTACCGACTGGATATTGGCTTCGCCTTCGCTTACGCCAGTCTGGCCGCTCTGCCCTCAGGCACGTATCGCTCCGTCCCCGTGGATATGACCTACATCGATGCGGAGGAACAGTACATCGCCTTTACGGTGCTGTTTAACATGACCTTTAATATCCGCCAGATAGGAGAGGAGCCGAAGCCTGATGCCCTGACCCTGCACGCCCTGCAAGGGGAGACGTTACCGGTGTTCTTTTCACCTGCCGGTGGCAACAATATGGTGGGCCGGGGCTCGCTGGACTTCTGCCTGGAAAGCAGCGATAAGGACTACAGCAACCTGTCGATGATGGTGATCAGCGATGCCCCCTATCTGTTGACGGGCGAAGCCTCGTCGGGCAAGCAAGCCTCGGTGTTTCAGCTGGTCAATCGTGTCGCTGAGGTGGGCGACGCCAGCATCGGCAACAAACGCCGGGTGCTTAACTACAGCGTTCAGTCCTTCACCCTGGGGTTACGCGCCCATCCCCGCAATGACCTGGTCCGTTGTACCCAGACGGACACCCGATTCTGCATCGCCGTGCGCAAAGAACTGAACCTCAACCATCTGCCCGACACCACAATAGGCAAAGACCGGCAAGGCAAGGACAAAACCTGCAAGCGCTTTGATATTACGGTGATCACCGAGCCTTACGATAAGTTTGAAAAAGTGCCCGGCGATTACTCCAGCCGCCTTTACCTGACCGTAGACAAGCTTATTTGACGTCAACAATTTGCCCTGCTCGCCCAGGCATCGGGCCGCCTGGGCGCTCTGTGCCGGAAATCGCCTGAAAATCCACCTTAACCCGACACGCTTGCGGATTGCGGATCCCCCCCATCGGCGTTACGCTGCCACGCTCACCCACAGTACGGAGTGCATCACGGAATGACCCCTTTCTATCCTATCGGTACCCCGGGGCAGCCCTGGGGAGAGGACGAAAAAGCCCAATGGTTGGCCAGCATCACCGTCCAGCGCAGTTACCACGACGAGGTGGTGCGCAAGATTGAAGCCCTGAGTGACCGCTATGACGTCGAGCAGTACGGCGCCCTCTCATACGATGCCGAGCGTTATCCGCTGTTCGCCATCAAGAGTCGTGACTGGCAGGCCGGCCGCCCGAAGGTGCTGATCACCGGCGGCGTTCACGGTTACGAAACCAGTGGTGTGCAAGGGGCGCTGGCGTTCCTTGAGCACAGCGCCGGGCAGTATGCCGGCAAGCTGGATATCGTGGTGCTGCCCTGCATCAGCCCCTGGGGTTACGAGGTGATCAACCGCTGGAACCCGCACTGCGTCGATCCCAACCGCTCGTTCCGTGCCGACAGCCCGTCGCAGGAAGCGGCGGCCGCCATGGCCTACGTCGAGGGACTGCAGGTGGCGTTCCTCGCCACCTCGACCTGCATGAAACCACCGACAGCGACAAAACCGAGTTCCGCCCGGCACTGGCGGCCCGCGACGGGAAGCCGTTTGATGAGTCGAAAGAGGGGATCCCGGACGGGTTCTACACCGTGGACGACAGTGAGCGCCCGACTCCGGCGTTTCAGAAGGCGATCATCGACGCAGTGCGCCAGGTTACCCACATCGCACCCGCGGATGAGAATGGCCTGATCATCGGCGCCAAGGTGGAGCAGGAAGGGGTGATCCACTACCCCAAGAAGACCCTGTTCCTGTGCGGCGGCATGACCGACGCCCCCTACGTCACCACCACCGAGGTGTATCCGGACAGCCCCAAAGCCAGCCCGGAACAGTGCAACCGCGCCCAGGTTGCCGCCATCACCGGTGCGTTTGACTACCTGTTGGCACAGTAAGCGTCATCATGAAAAAAGGCGCCCAGTGGGCGCTTTTTTCGTTCGTTCTGAGTTACGGCCCCACCATTACATCTTGATAACATTCTGATCTGCATCAACAACGGGCCACCAGCGCGACGTCATACTGGCGTTACGGAGGGGGTATGCGCTGGCATGGATTAGCCCGGTGGACAGAGCAACTGGTTCAGGTTCGCCATCCGCTTGAGATGCATCAAGCACTGACACGACTGCTGCCGCTGCTGGAGGCGGACGGCGTCTTACTGTTTCTGAACGACACACTGACCCATCAACAGCAGGTGTTTTCCGCCGGTTTATCCCCCCACGCCCACCGCTTTATGCAGCAACACAGTGACGAAGACCAGTACCTGAAGTGCTATCTGGCACAGGGGCTGGTGGGCCACTCAGTGCCCCTGCAACGTCTGCTGGATAACGATGAAGAGGCCCGGATGCGCTTTCTGGCGCGTTTCACCCCCCACTTCCCTTACCGGCACTCGCTGGGCCTGATCCTCCCCTTAAGCCCCCACCGCCATATTGGCCTCTCCTGCCATCGCGCCACCACGCCCTTTGGCGCCGGCAGCGAGGGCACGCTCAGCGCCGTCGGTGCAACCTTGCTGCCCTGGGCCCACCTGTGGCTGGGGCCCACCGAAGCACGAAAAGAGCTGGGCCTGACCCTGGCGGAAACCCAGATACTGGACCTGCTGCTTCAGGGACTGGACGGCAGCGAGATCGCCCAGCGGCGTGGCGTGAGCAAAGAAACCGTCAAATCCCAGATCAAAGCGCTGCTCCATAAAACCGAATGCCGCCATCAAAACCAGCTGATCAGCAAAATGCACGGCATCACGCCGACTGGTGTGGAGTGGGCCTGAACCTGACTGAAAACGACCCTGACCGCGCTGCCCTTTCCAACCACAAGCGCATCCGATAGGTTGGTGTAATTCATCCTCCTCTCACCGCTTAGGGTCAGCATGGACACCCCCCTCTCTCTGTCGCAGTACGTCAAACGGCGCAATGGTCTGCCACTGGGCGCCCCTGGCTCGTTGCAGGCAATGCTGTGGCGGTCGTTGGGGGCCGACTCGTTTGAGCGGTTCTGGCGCTACTGGAATCCGGTGTGGGGTTACTACCTCTCCCGCCACGTGATGCGGCCGCTCAACCGGTGGTTGCCGTTCTGGCTGTCGGTATTGCTGACCTTCGCTGTCAGCGGTGCGCTGCACGATCTGGCGGTCACCCTGGTCAAGTGGACACCGACGTGGTTCTTTACCCCCTGGTTCAGTGGCATGGGTGGCCTGGTCATCCTGTCAAAGTGGCTGAACCTCTCCTACCGAAGCCGTCCCTGGCTGGTTCGTGCCCTGCTGAACCTGGGGTTTATTGTTTCCAGCTTCGTTCTCACCTCGCGGACGTTGTCCGCCCTGTCCTGACGGGCCACCGTGGGCGGAGCGGGCAACGCCGCCCTCACCCTCCACCCTGTAAAGCACCGCTCACACGGTGAGCGCCGACAGCTCCATAATGCCGTGACGACGGTACGGCTCCGCCAGGGCAAATCGGCTGTGGCTCACCAGCCCGGTATGGAGGTAGAGCGCCCGGTCCATCGCCCGTTGCACCTCGCGCCCCCGTTGCTGCATGGACAGTTCGGTGAAACGCGGATGCAGGGCATGTTGTTCCGCTGCACTCAGACGTTCAGAGAAGTGCTCACCAGAGAAGGTCATCTGGGCGACCAGGCAATCCATCGCTTCCTCTTTCTGCTGCCACACCTCCGCCAGCGAGACCGAGCAATTGGGGTGCTTGGGGCTCATGTAATAGAGGGTTGGCACCGGATGGGGGGCCAGTTCCGGCATGGCATCCAGGCCAAAATCCCGCCCCGCCAGGGCAATCGCCTCAAGGATCAGCAGCATCGCCGGGCGTCGGTCCGGGTCGAGGTCGTCGAAGCTGTGCTCCGGGTCCTGGGTAATGATGATGTCGGGCTGCGTTTCCCGAATCACCCGAACCAGCGCCAGTTTGTACTCATGGCGCAGGTCGATGCCGCCGCGCTCAAAGTCATTAAAATCGATACGCTCTACCCCCAAAACCCCGGCAGCGCGACGGAGTTGCTGTTTCATCTCCTCCCTCGCCAGCATCACCGACGCGAAGGAGCGCCCGCCATTGTTGACGTTGATGGCAAGTGCCCCGCCACACTCCACCATCTCCATGCCATAGACCCCGATAAACAGCATTCGCTGACTCATGTCGTTCTCCTAGAACTGGTAACGGTAATTGAATTGCAGATTGCGAGGCATGCCCCGTGTGGTGATCGGCGCACGATGGTCTTCCGGGGCGGAAGAACCGGGGTTGAACACACTGACGTCGTAGTCGTTGTCCAGTGCGTTCTCCAGCCTCAGGGTAAACTGGTGCCCGGCCAGCCGGTATTGCCCCCCCAGGTGGAGCAGGCCGTAGTCGCCGGCCTCGGTCTGGTAGTGGGTAAACGCCCCGGTGTAGTGCCCCTGAATGAACAGCGTCAGGGCCTCGGTTGCCTGAATACTGAAGTCCGCGCTGGCCAGCCACTTGGGCACCTGATCCAGCTGCTTATCGCTGCCCTGCTCCTGACTGTGCGCGTAGCTGGAGGCCATATCGAGTTGCCAGTTACTGCCGGAGATCCCCAGCAGAAGTTCCATCCCGTAGGTATCAACCTGGCCTTCCAGGTTGCGGAAGTACTTATCCTCGATGCCGATCAGGTCGTCGACCTGCCGCCAGAACAGCAGCGGCTCCCAGGTCCAGTTGCCCATCGTCAACAGGGCGCCCAGGTTGGCATTGAGGCTGTGCTCGGGCTTCAGGTTTGGGTCGCCAATGATGCCGCCCTCCTCCTCCACCGAGTACAGCTCTTCGGCGGTGGGCAAACGAAACCCGCTGCCCAGTGAGGCGTTAAGCCTGACGCCGGGACGCAGCGCCGTTTCTCCGCCAAGGCTCCAGTTCAGGCTGTCACCGGCACCGGAGATGTTGCTGTAACGCACGCCAATGGCGAAATCGGTATCAAGAATGCGGGGCCGATACTGGGCAAACAGCGAGTTGACGGTTTCGGTTTCGCTGACAAACTCCATCACCTCATCCTCGCCGCGATAGCGTTGCAAATCGGTGCCAAACAACCAGCTTTGGTCGGACGTTGCGTCCCAGCGGACGATCGCCTTAAAGCCGTAATCCTCGAACCCCCAGTAGCTGTCTTTGTCCACCACGATGATCTCGCCGGACTCCGTTTGATCGATGCGGGTGTAGTCGCTGTCCCACGAGTGGTAGTACGCCTTGAATTGCAGCATCCATCGGGGGTCAAACCGGTGTTGGTAATCCAGGGTGACGATTCGCTCTTCACGCTCGTTGTTGCTGTCGATGGTGCCGTAGGGGCGGAGCCGCTCCAGGTCGCTGTCGTTCCACTGGGCCAACAGCGTGAGGTAGCGGTCGTCGTCGATCACCCAGCGCAGTTTGCCGCCGAGGTTGGCCACCCGGTATCCGCGCTCGACGTGATCGGCGGCCGTCCAGTGAATGTCACTGTCCGGCCAGAGCTGATAGCCCTCGCTCCAGGCGTACGCCCCGAACAGCGCCACCTCAACCGGCCCGATGGCGCGGCTGAGAAAGAGATCGGTATTGAGGCTGGGCAGGGTGTCGGTGCCGATACCGATGCTCGATTCGCTCTCACCCCGGTAGTTGCGGGTGACGATGTTGATCACCCCCGCGATGGCGTCACTGCCGTAGATGATCCCCTGCCCGCCCTTAAGCACCTCGATCCGCTCGATGATGTTGGGGTTCAGGCTGTCCAGGTAGATGCCGCCGTACAGCCGGTTGTTGAGGCGGTTGCCGTCAATCAGCCACAGGATGTCCTGCTTGCGGGAGCCCTGAAGGGCATAGTAGGCCCCGTCAAATCGCCCCCCTTTCCCTGCGGCAAAGAGGCCCGGCACCATCTGCGCCAGGATGTCGTTGATGTCGCCCTGGCCTAACCGTTCGATCTGCTCGCGCTCGATGATGACCAGGCTGTTGCCGAGGCGGGACTGATCGAGGGACAGGCTCTCCTCCAACGTCCGGTGGGTGATCACCATTACGTCGTCCACCGCCCAAAGGGGCATGGCCATTGGCATCAGGACAAAGGCTAGAAGCCGCCGCGTGTTGTTCATTTCCAATTCCTTTTGTCGTGGTGAGGCCCGAGTACGGTGACCTGGGGCCGACCGTGCACGCCGGTGGCAATGTGCGTGTCGACGCCGTAGGCCTTCAGCAGATGGGCTTCCGTCAGCACCTGCTCGGGCGTGCCGCTGGCGATCTGTTCGCCGTCGGCCAGGAGCAGCAGTTGGTCGCAGTACTGGGCCGCGAGGTTCATGTCATGAAAACTGGCGATGACCGTGAGCGACCGCCGCCGCAGAAGGGAAAGCAGATGATGAAGGTGGAAGATGTCCAGGTGGTTGGCGGGCTCGTCAAGGAGCATCACCGGGGTGTCCTGAAACAGCGCCTGCGCCAGCATCGTGCGTTGGACCTGCCCGCCCGACAGGCGCTCAAGCGGCGCCCGGCGTAATTCGGTAAGCCCGCAGCGTTGCAGCAGTTGGTCCAGCCAGGTGCGGTCCAGCGCCCGGTCGGACGGTTTGCCCAAGGCCACCACCTGCTCCACGGTCAGGCCGCCACAGGGGGCGTTGTGTTGCACCATGATGGCCAGCTGATGCGCCCGCTCCCTGGGTGTCATTGCCAGCAGGGAGTGGTCGGCAAACCACAGGCGGCCCTTATCGGCGGGCAGCAAACCCGCCAGGGTTTTGAGCAGTGTCGTCTTGCCACAGCCGTTGGGCCCCAGCAGCCCCAGCCACTGGCCCTGCGGCAGACGCAAACTCAACGGTCTGGCGAATCGCAATCCGTGGCTGGCCAGTTGCACGCCATCAATGAACAGCATTGGCCTGCCTCCGTATCAGCGACAGCAGCATCGGGGCGGTCAGCATCGCCAGGGGAATGGAGAGCGGGATCTCGGTTGGGGCCAGCAGGGTTCGGCAGAGCAGATCAACGGCTACGCAGAGGATCGCCCCCATCAGCGCCGCGGTGGGCAACAGGATACGGTGACCGGCTCCCATCCAGAGCCGGCACAGATGGGGCACCAATAACCCGAGAAACCCCACCACCCCGGCACTGGCCACCGACAGCGCAGTCAACAGCAGAATCGCCACCGCCAGCAGGCGGCGGGTGCGGACCAGGCTCAAACCGAGGGACTGGGCCTTGTCCTCCCCCAGCAGCAGCCGGTCCCATTCGTGGTGGTGTCGGATAAGCAGCGGCAGCAGCAGCGCCAGCGCCACGGACAGGGGAAGTAACTCCGTCCACCCGGTGCCCGCCAGCGAGCCCATCAGCCAGTGGAGGATTTGACTCAGGGCGCGGTCATCCCCCATCAGCATCATCAGGGTGGTCAGAGACGAGCCCAGGGCGCTGATGGTGACGCCACACAGGATGAGCGCAAAGGGCGCCAGCCGCAGTCCCCGTTGCTGGGCACTGAGCAGTACCAGGGCAAAGGCCAGGCTGGCCCCCAGCAACGCCAGCAATGGCTGGGGTAAGGCCACGCCGAGGGTCAGCCCGCCCACGGCAAAGAGGGAGGCACCATTGGCGATGCCCAGCAGGTAAGGGTCGGCCAGGGGGTTGCGCACCAGCGTCTGGCTCAGCACCCCGGCTACCGCCAGCGCAGCGCCCACCAGGGCCGCCAGCAAGGCGCGGGGCATTCGCATCTCCCAGATGATGGCCTGGGCCAGGGCATGCTCCCCCTCACGCCGGATGCCCCCCATCAACTGTTCCGGATCCAGCGGCAACGCGCCCCAGGCCAGGCTGGCCATCAGCAGCAACAGCAGGACGGCGATACCCAGCCACCCAACCAACATCGGGTTCGACCATCCCCTCATGGCAGCCAGGCCCGAAACCACTGGTGCGCCCGCTCAATGCCGTCGGGCAGACGCACCCCGGCCATCACTTCGGAAAACGCCATCGGGTGCAGTTGCCCCGCCGTCAACGCGTTGAGGTAGCGGGCGTACAGCGCACCGTGGAGGTAACTCTGCTTCTGGTCGAAGGAGGACCAGTTGGAATCCACCATCAGAATCAGGTCGGGCTGACGGCTCAGTATCGTTTCCCAGGAGAGGTGTCCCCAGGACCTGGGCAGATCCGCGGCCACATTGATGCCGCCCGCACGCTCGATCAGCAGATTGCCCGAACCACAGCACCCGGCCACATAGGGCAGGTCATACTCCCGCAGCCACAGCAGCACCTTGGGTTTGCGCTGCGACGCGGGCCACTCCACCCGGGCGAGCCGCTGCTGTTGATCCCGGACCCAGCTTAGCGCCCGGGCTTCCTGGCCGGTCA
>CAZWED010000108.1:0-2269 GCA_964632645.1 uncultured Ferrimonas sp.
ATTGTAATTTTACTACATATCGACAAGGCATTACGGAATGAACGCTATGATCAAAGTCGCGATTAACGGTTACGGTCGAATTGGTCGCAATGTGGTCCGGGCACTGTACGAAAGCGAAAAGCAGTACCCCATCAAGATTGTCGCCATCAACGACCTGGGCGACGCCGCCATCAACGCCCACCTCACCAAATATGACACTGTCCATGGCCGCTTCAATGCCAAAGTCGAACACGACGACAGTGCCATCACCATTAACGGTGACCGCATCCTGACCTTCTCCGAGCGCGACCCGAGCAAACTGCCCTGGGGTGATCTGGGGGTCGACGTGGTGTTCGAGTGCATCGGTATCTTCACCACCAAAGCCACCGCCTCTGCCCACATTAATGCGGGTGCGAAGAAGGTGATCATCTCCGCCCCTGGCAAAGAGGTGGACGCCACTGTGGTGTACGGGGTGAACCAGGACGTGATCACTGCCGACATGACCGTGATCTCCAACGCCTCCTGCACCACCAACTGCCTGGCGCCGTTTGCCAAGCCGCTGAACGATGCCCTGGGGATTGAATCCGGTCTGATGACCACCATTCACGCCTACACCAACGATCAGCGTCTGTCTGACGTTTACCACTCCGATCTGCGTCGCGCCCGCGCCGCTGCGATGAACATGATCCCGACCAAAACCGGCGCTGCCGCCGCGGTAGGCCTGGTGATCCCGGAGCTGGCTGGCAAACTGGACGGCGGTGCCGTTCGCGTGCCCACAGTCAACGTTTCCCTGGTCGACCTCTCCTTTATCGCCAGCCGAGATACCACGGTGGAAGAGGTGAACGCCATTGTGGAGAAAGCCGCCAGTGAAGGGGTGCTCTCCGAGGTGTTGGCGGTCAACCACGAGCCGCTGGTGTCCATCGACTTTAACCACTGCCCGATGTCCTCAACCTTTGACGCCACCCAGACCCGCGTTAGCGGTCGCCTGGTGAAGGTGATGGCCTGGTACGACAACGAGTGGGGCTTCTCCAACCGTATGCTCGACAACGCCGTGGTACTGATGAACGCCAAGTAAACCGCAAGGCATCAAGACACACTGAACGCAAAACGCTGGCTCCGGCCAGCGTTTTTTGTTGATGGGTCCGGCGCCTCTGCCCTACTCAAACACCCGCATCCAATGGTGCGACATCTGGGCATGGCGACACAGCCAGATGGTCTGTTCACAGGTGTAGGGGCAATCCGATACCGAAATGACCGGCAGATTATGGTCATTGGCGATGTAATCCGGGAGATAGGCCAGCAAGGGTTGCGTCTGCACCAGCGCCAGCATCATTGCGGCCGTATCCACCCTGGCATGAATCAGCCGGCTGAAGGCCTCATCATGCCAGCCATCGTGGCTTCTTTCGCTATCCATCGAGCCGAAAATCGGCCGGGACGGCACCACAAACGGGTGCTTCAGCAGTTCCGCCACCGCAACCTCGCGCTTTCCGGTCACCCACAGCGGATGGGAACGGTTGGCCACCGTAACAAACCGGACGTCGCTGATGGCGTTGGCCACCCAGTGCCGACTGCCCGGCGGGTTGCCGTGTCGTCCTGCCACCAGGGCAAGATCCACCTCCTGCTTTCTCAGCAACGTCAGATCGTCTGCCGTGCGGATTTCCAGCGAGGGCGGTTCCATCGAGGGGGCAAAACGTTGCATCAAGGTCGGAACAAAATGGCTGAGAAGCGTTTCAGAACCACTGATCCGCAGATGCGGCCGGCGTGGACGACCTAACTCCCTCTCAATCTTTTCACTGATCGCCACCATCTCCGTGGCCCTTTGAAACATCATCTCGCCGGACAACGTCAGCGCCCAGCGGTTACCCCGACGCTCAAACAACGCCTGCTGGTAATGGGCCTCAATGCGTTTGATGACTTTCGACACCGTGCCCGGCTGCATGCCAAGTCGCTTTGCCGCACTGCGCAGACTTGGCGCTTTCGCCACTTCAATAAAGGTCACCAAATCGTCAATCTTCACACGTTTCCCTTTAGGCAACAGCTGTTGCCATCTTGTTTCTTATCCGTCACGTTTTGCTGGCGTAGAATAGTCGCCCAACATCGATAGCGCCATGGAGACTTATGACCCGCTTTTCGCCCTTACAAGCCGGAACACATCAGCTAAAGAACCGATTGGTGGTGCCGCCCATGGCGTCACAGACGGCGACCCTGTCCGGTCTGGCCAGCCAGGAGACCGTCCGACACTACCAGCGACTGGCGCAATCCGGTGCCGGCCTGGTGATGGTGGAGTACA
>CAZWED010000108.1:2279-9411 GCA_964632645.1 uncultured Ferrimonas sp.
TTGTCGACCCTTCCGGGCGCAGTGAACCCAATCAGTTGGGTGCGCATTCCGACGGATGCCTGCCCGGACTGACCGCCATCCGTCAGGCCATTCAGGCCAGCGGCGCCAAAGCGGGGCTTCAGCTCACCCACTGTGGCGGCAAAGCGCAGCTTGACGTCTGTCCACAACTGATGGCGCCTTCGGGCATCACCGTCCCCGCCTACGACCGGGAATTACCGCCCCCAAAAGCCATGACTCCGGACGATGTGCTGGCCTGGCGGGAGGCGTTCGTCGACGCCGGGCTGCGGGCCGAGCAGGCTGGCTTCGACTTTGTCGAGCTGCACTGCGCCCATGGTTATGGACTCAACCAGTTTCTTTCTCCCGTCACCAACCAGCGTCACGATGGCTACGGGGGCTCGCTGAAGAACCGCGCACGCCTGGTTATCGAGATCGTGGAACGCCTGCGACGGCAAACCCGGCTTGTCATCATGGTTCGGATACCGGGTCAGGACCTCTACCCAAACGGCCTGACGCAGCAGGATATGGTCGAGGTCAGCCGCTGGCTTATCGACGCGGGCGTCGATGTTCTGGACGTGTCCTCCGGTATTGGCGGCTGGAACCGGCCCAAAACCCGTCGTGGCGAAGGCTATCTGGTGTCCGAGGCCCGGTATCTGAAGGCCGCCAACCTGCCGGTGCCCATCATTGGCGTCGGTGGCATTGAGTCGGCGGACTACATCGAAAGTGCGCTGGCGAATCATTGGCTTGACCTTGCGGCGGTGGGTCGCGCCATTCTGAAGGACCCGGTCGATTTCCGGCACCGCGTCATGGGCGAGGAGGCGCTGGCGTAACGAAGGTTGCGGGTGACGTTGCATTGGCACCGGCCCGATGCTGCCACAATCAGCGGACACAAAAACGCCGGCGATGGCCGGCGTTTCCTCAGGCGTTAATCAGGCCCCAGGCCAGCAAGCCGCCCAGCAGCATCCACACCAGTGGTAACCCCATGGTCGACCCTTTGGGCGGTGGCGTCGCATCGACACGACTGGCCAGCTGTATCAGTTCAGCCAGTTGCTCCGCCACGCGCACTGGCGGATATTCCATGCCGCTGGCCACGTGGTGCAGCGGAGACTGAAAGCGATCAAGCCGGAAGGTCCGACGGCTTCCCCTCAGGACGCAAACGCCTTCCAGATACTGACGCCCCTCTTCGGTCACAAAAAATCGACAGAGGCGAACGTCCCGTTTGGAGATCTGCCCATCCCGATCCGCGTAGTCAAAACGGCATCGGATCACCGGCAGGTTGATGCTGCACAGCTCCCGGACGGCGGTCGTGGAATCCATCCTGACACTCCCTGCAAATAATGGTCTGAAAACCATAAAAAAACGCCCGCCAAAAGGCGAGCGTTTTTGTCCCGAATCCGGTTACCCCGCAATGGCTTTGCGGGACAGGTCGGTGATCCGTTGCCATTCGCCGTTGGCGATGGCGTCCGCCGGAGCCACCCAGCTGCCACCGACACAGGCAACGTTGTCCAGTTTAAGGTAGTCCTGGTAGTTGTCCGGGCCGATGCCTCCGGTCGGGCAGAAGGTCAGGCCTGCTAACGGCCCTGCCATCGCCTTCAGTGCCTTCGCACCACCGCTGGATTCCGCCGGGAAGAACTTGAGGTGATCGTAACCCTGTTCCAGCGCCTTCATCGCATCGGACACTGACGCCACCCCTGGGATCAAGGCAATGGGTGCCCGCTTGCCCGCTTCCAGCAAGCTCTTGGTGGCACCGGGACTGATGGCAAATTGCGCCCCCGCCTCGATCACCGCGTCCAACTGTTCCGGCGTCAATACGGTACCCGCCCCCACCAGCGCTTCCGGCACGGCCTGGCGAATGGCACTGATGGCAGCCAGGGCACAGTCGGTGCGCAGCGTGACTTCCAGAATTTCGATCCCACCGGCCACCAGCGCTTTGGCCAGCGGCACTGCCTGATCGAGCTTTTCAATCACCATCACGGGCACCACTTTGCTGCGGGCAAAGATGGCGCTGGGCGGATAAAGCCAGTTTGCAGACATAGGATTTCCTTATTTCAACAGAGCCGACGCACCCAACTCCGGGCTGGCTAACAGGTTACGGAATTGGCTGAAGAGCTCGCGGCCCATGCCCTCGTTATTGCCACCCAGTTCGGGCAGTGTAATGTCGCGTTTCGCCAGTTCCTCGTCGGACACCAGCAGTTGCAGCACGCCCTGCTCCGCGTCCAGACGAAGGCGATCGCCGTTCTGCACCTTGGCCAGCAGACCGCCGTCGAGGGCTTCCGGCGTGACGTGGATGGCGGCAGGCACTTTACCCGACGCCCCGGACATCCGTCCGTCCGTCACCAGCGCGACCTTGTACCCACGATCCTGCAGCACCGCCAGAGGCGGCGTCAGCTTATGCAACTCCGGCATGCCATTGGCTTTGGGGCCCTGGTAACGCACCACCACAATGCAATCGCGATCCAGATCCCCGGCTTTGAAGGCCGCGTCCAGATCATGCTGATCTTCGAAAACCACCGCAGGCGCTTCCACTACCCGCTTGTCCGGCTCAACGGCGGAAACCTTGATCACCGCGCGTCCGAGGTTGCCGTCCAGCAGGTTCAGGCCACCGGTACGCTGGAACGGATTACCGACCGGACGCAGTACCGCCTCGTCACCGGATTCACGACTGGCTTCCACCCAGCGCAGCTGACCCTTGTCCAGCACCGGCTGCTGGGTATAGAGCGACAGCCCCTCCCCCGCCACGGTGCGAACGTCGGGATGCATAAAGCCCCCTTCCAGCAGTTCGCGGATCAGGAACGCCATACCACCGGCACTCTGGAAGTGGTTGATGTCCGCTTCCCCGTTGGGGTAAACCCGGGCCAGCAGAGGCACGGCTGCAGAGATGTCGGCAAAGTCCTGCCAGGTCACCTGGATGCCGGCAGCCCGGGCCATCGCCACCAGGTGCATGGTCAGGTTGGTGGAACCACCGGTGGCCAGCAAGGCCACGATGCCATTAACTACCGCCTTTTCGTCGTAGATTTCGGCGAGACTGAAGCCCCCTGCCCCCTGGGCATGGCGGCACACTTGCTTCGCTGCCGCATCGGTGAACGCGGCACGCATCTCGCTGGTCGGGTTGACGAACGAGGAGCCCGGCAGTTGCAGGCCCATCGCTTCGATCACCAACTGGTTGGAGTTGGCGGTGCCGTAAAAAGTGCAGGTTCCCGGGCTGTGGTAGGACGCCGACTCGGCTTCCAGCAGCGCGTCGTCGCCAACCTTGCCCTGGGCGTACTCCTGGCGCACCCGGGCTTTCTCTTTATTGGGCAGGCCGGAGGGCATCGGGCCAGCGGGTACGAACAGCGTCGGCAGGTGGCCGAAACTGAGTGCCCCCATCATCAGGCCGGGGACAATCTTGTCGCAGATCCCCAACAACAACACGCCGTCGAACATGGCGTGGGACAAGCCCACCGCCGTCGCCATGGCAATCACTTCGCGGCTCAGCAAGCTGAGCTCCATGCCAGGTTGCCCCTGAGTCACCCCGTCACACATGGCGGGGACGCCCCCGGCTACCTGCGCCACAGAACCGATCTCGCGACAGGCCGCCTTGATCGCTTCGGGATAGGTGGCATAGGGCTGGTGAGCGGACAACATGTCGTTGTACGCAGTGATGATGCCAATGTTGGACTTGTTGAACTGTTTCAGATCCGACTTGTCCGCCTGGCCGCAGCCGGCAAAGCCGTGAGCCAGGTTACTGCAGGAGAGCTGGCGCCGCTGCACGCCCTGCCGGCGCTGCTTATCCATCCGCGCCAGATACGCCGCACGGGTGCCCCGGCTGCGTTCAATGATTCGTTGTGTTATCGCTTCGATGGTCGGGTTAAGCATCAGGCTTTACTCCAGTAAACGTCGACGGGCACCTTACGCTGGTCCAACACCGCCCGGATGGGCATCGCTTTGACATCCCGGCTGGACAGGGCCTCTTCCAATACCGCCTTCTTGCTCTCCCCACTCAGGTGGAGATAGATCTGGCGAGCGTTCAGCAGGCTCGACAGGGACAGGGACAGGCGCGGATGGGGCGCCTGGGTGGGCCGCACCGCCAGGCACACCGCGTCGGTGGTCAGCCCGGCATCCAGTTCCGCCGCACAGGGGAACAGGGACGCCGTATGGCCGTCATTGCCCATGCCGAGGATCACCACATCAAAGGGACGGGGGAAATTGGACAGGCTTTCACCGGCCATGGCCGCACCGGCTTCCGGCGTGGCATGGATGTTATGCAAACCGCGGAACTTGGCTTTGGCGGCTTTGTCGGTCAGCAGATGTTCCCGCACCAACCGTTCGTTGCTGTCCGGGTGATCCGCCGGCAGCCAACGTTCGTCCGCCAGGGTGACGTACACCTCCTGCCAGTCAATTGCGATGGCGCGCAATTTGTGGAACAAGGGGATCGGCGTGCTGCCGCCGGACACCACCAGGGAGGCCTGGCCGCGGATGTCTACCGCATCCTGCAATGCATTGGCGATGCGGCGGGCCAGCGCAGCGACGAGCTCGTCGCTGTGCTCAAAGTCCTTAAATACGGGTAACGGGATGGCGGACATGACTCACTCCTCCCAGGAACGGCCATCGCGGGTGATCAGCGCCACGGAGGCAACTGGCCCCCAGGTGCCCGCAGGATAGCTCTTGGGCTTCTCGTTGGAGCGCGCCCAGGCATCCAGAATGGAATCACACCAGGTCCAGGCCTGTTCCACCTCGTCACGACGGACAAACAGCGCCTGGTTGCCCAGCATGCACTCCAGCAGCAGTCGCTCGTAGGCATCGGCAATGCGCTCGTTCTTAAAGGTGTCGGAGAAGGACAAGTCCAGCTTGGTGGTCTGCAGGCGCTGGGTCTGGTCCAACCCGGGCACCTTGTTCATCATCTGGATTTCGACCCCTTCGTGTGGCTGCAGGCGGATGGTCAGCTTGTTCGGCGGCAGCTGACGGTAGCTGTCACGATAGAGGTTGTGGGGCGGATTCTTAAAGTGCACCACGATCTCGGAATGCTTGAACGGCATCCGTTTGCCGGTACGCAGGTAGAACGGCACACCGGCCCAACGCCAGTTATCGATGTCCACCCGCAGCGCAGCAAAGGTTTCGGTATCGCTGTCGAGGTTGGCGCCGTCCTCCTCCAGATACCCAGGGACCGGCTGGCCCTTGAGGAAACCGGCGGTGTACTGGCCACGGACGGTGTTCTCGTAGATGTTTTCCTGATTGATGGGGCGCAGGGATTTAATCACCTTCACCTTTTCATCGCGGATGGAATCGGCATTGAGGTTAACCGGAGGATCCATCGCCACCAGCGCCAGCACCTGCAGCAGGTGGTTCTGAATCATGTCGCGCATCTGCCCGGCTTTGTCGAAATAGTCCCAGCGGCCTTCGATGCCCACCTCTTCCGCCACGGTGATCTGGACATGGTCAATGGTCCGGTTGTCCCATTTGGAGGCGAACAGCGAGTTGGCAAAACGCAGGGCCACCAGATTCTGCACCGTCTCTTTACCCAGATAGTGGTCGATGCGGTAAATCTGGCTCTCTTCAAAGTAGGCCGCGACCTGATCGTTGATCACCATGCTGGAAGCCAAATCGTGACCAATGGGCTTTTCCAGCACCACCCGGGTGTCGGGTTGAATCAATCCGGTGGATTTAAGGCAGCCACAAATGGTGCCGTAGATGGCAGGCGGCGTAGCGAAGTAGTTCACCATCACGTGGCCGTCCTGAACTTCGTCCCGCAGCTTCAGGTAACCTTCGGCATCGGTGAAATCGAGGCCGACGTACGCCAGGCGTGCCATAAAGCGTTCCAGCGTTACCGCACAGAGGGATTCCTTAACGAAGGTGTTCAACGCGTCGTTGACCACCTCGTGGTACTCCTCAAGGGAGAGGTCCTGGCGGGCCACGCCAACAACGCGGGTTTGGGGATGCAACAGCCCCGCTTTGTCCAACTGGTATAAAGAGGGGAGCAACTTACGGCGGGCCAGATCCCCCCGAGTGCCAAACAGGACAAAATCACATGGCTTGTTTGCCGAGTCACTTGCCATTGTCACATCCAACTCCTTGTTTCGGCGGCGCACCGCTGAATGATGTAATTTAACTACATTAGAAAGAAAAATTAGGGCCAGCGCAAGTGGTTAGCGCGGGTGCCTTGCTGGCTAACTTTCAATATTGTTTGTAATATACCGGAACACGCTCCATCTGGCCGAACCGGATTACCGTGAGGTGCTGGCTTTACAGTATAGTGACTGCCCATGCGCCCTCCCTACTCCTTTACGCGCCTAGTGGGATACGTATCAGGGAAAAGAGTCTGATTGAATGAATACGCTCGAAAAGATCCAAAAGAACCTGCCCAACTTCAGTAAGTCGGAGCGGAAAGTGGCAGAGGTGATCCTGGCCAACCCGCAGACGGCCATTCAGTCCAGTATTGCCACCTTGGCCAAGATGGCGGACGTCAGCGAGCCCACCGTCAACCGCTTCTGCAGGCGACTGGACACCAAAGGGTTCCCGGACTTCAAGCTGCATCTCGCCCAGAGCCTGGCCAACGGCACCCCTTACGTTTCCCGCCACGTTGAAGTCAACGATTCCGCCGAAGCCTACAGCAACAAAATCTTCGAATCCTCCATGGCCGCACTGGATTGCGCCCGCCAGTCCATCGACCCCAATCAGATCAATCGCGCCGTGGACATGCTGACCCAGGCGGACCAGATCTCCTTCTTCGGCCTGGGAGCCTCCTCCGCGGTCGCCCACGACGCCCTCAACAAGTTCTTCCGCTTTAACGTCCCCGTGGTCAGCTTTGACGACGTGCTGATGATGCGCATGAGCTGCATCAACGCCCGGGAAGGCGCGGTGCTGGTGCTGTTTAGCCACACCGGACGCACCAAGACCCTGGTTGAGATTGCCCGTCTGGCGAAAGAGAACCACGCCCAGGTGATTGCGGTCACCAGCAAGGACAGCCCGCTGGCCCGCGAGGCCACCCTGGCGGTTACCATGGACGTGCCGGAAGACACGGATCTCTACATGCCGATGGCATCCCGCCTGGCTCAAATGGTGGCGGTTGATGTTCTGGCTACCGGCTTTACCCTGCGTCGCGGCCCGCGCTTCCGCGAGAACCTGAAACGGGTTAAGGAAGCCCTGAAAGAATCCCGTT
>CAZWED010000109.1:0-9404 GCA_964632645.1 uncultured Ferrimonas sp.
CCCAGCACCTGGTTGGTCTTGTGGGCGCCGCCGTGCAGCAGGTCTTCCCGCTTGAGGTAGATCTTCACCAGCGGGTTGGGGCTGAAGTTGCGGGTCAGGGTCAGCGCCGTCGGGCGACCGGCATACTCTTTCAGCAGGCCGGTAAAGTCCCGTTGAAATTCCGGGTCCTGCTGGGCCTCGACAAACGCGGCTTCTAGCTGGTTCAGTGCGGGAACCAGGATCTGCGACACATACTGGCCGCCGAATTCACCGAAGTAAGGGTTGAGAATGGTCATGATGCTCTCTCTGTTATGTGCCCGGCTCAGTACTGACGCACGGCAGCCAGGCAGGTTTTGATCTTGTCGTTGTTCTTGATGCCCGGGGCGTCTTCCACACCGGAGTTGAGGTCCAGCCCGTAGAAGCCCGCGTTGGCGGCCTCGTGAATGTTGTCCGGCCCCAGTCCACCGGCCAGCATGGCGTCGGCCCGGTCTGCGCCGATGCGGCCCCAGTCAAAGGTCTGGCCGGTGCCGCCAAACTGGCCACCGTTGGCGCTGTCGTACAGCAACCGGTCAGCGTTGCTGACCGCGTTGCTGCCGTCCGGTCGCACCGCTTTCCAGATCCGGGTGTGGGTCAGACGCTGACGCAACTCGGCGACGTAGGCGTCGTTTTCATTGCCGTGCAGCTGCACCGCATGCAACGCCAGGGCATCGGCGATGGCCGCGACCCGCTCAGGGGTGTCATCCACGAACACGCCGACAAAGCGCAGCGGGGCGGCGTCGCGCACTCGTCTGGCCTGTTCCAGGGTGACGCATCGGGGGGACTTGGGCGCAAAGATCAGGCCGCCGTAGCTGGCCCCCGCCTGCGCGACCGCTTGCGCGTCCTGTGGCCGGGTCAGGCCGCACACTTTTACCGGGCCGTAGATGAGATGACGGCAGGCCAGGTCGATGTCGGCCTGTTCGGTCAGGCTGGAACCCACCAGGAACGCCTTTGCATGGGGCGCCAGTCGACGCACCTGGGCGTGGGTATGGATACCGGATTCGCTGATCACCACCCGGTCCGCCGGTACCTGGCCGGCCAGCCGTTCGGTGGTGGCGAGATCAATGGACAGGTCGCGCAGATCGCGGTTGTTGATGCCGATGATGCGGGCGCCAAGGGCGATGGCACGGGCCATCTCCGGCTCATTGCTGACTTCGGTCAGCACGTCCAGCCCCAGCGCGTCGGCTTCGGCGGCCAACTCGCGGTAGAGATCGTCATCCAGCACCGACAACATCAGCAGCGCCGCATCGGCTCCCAGATGGCGGGCCAGGCGAAGCTGGCGGGCATCGATGATGAAATCTTTGCACAGCACCGGCACCGAAACCGCCTCACGGACCGCCCGCAGGTACTCAAAGTCCCCCTGGAAAAACCGCTCGTCGGTCAGTACCGAGATGGCGGCGGCGTAGCGGTCGTAGATGCGGCCTATGGCCACCGGATCGAAGTCCTCCCGGATCAGGCCCTTGGAGGGGCTGGCTTTTTTGCACTCCAGGATAAAACCGGTGGGGCCGGATTTCAGCGCGTCAAACAGGCTGCGCTCTGAGGGGGCGGCCCGGGTGTCCAGGCGGTCACCGTAGCGCTCGGCCAGGGCGGCGATGTGGGCCGCTTTGGTGGCCACGATCTTGTCCAGCACGGTGTCGGTGTGCTTGATGCCTGCAACGCTCATTGGCTGGCCTCCGCAAACTGGCGTAGGAGGGTCAGGGCGCTGCCGCTGTCCATGGTGGCCAGGGCCAGTTCGGTGCCCGCTTTGATGGAGTCCGCCTGACCGGCCAGGTAGAGCGCCGCCCCGGCGTTGACCGCCACAGCCGCCCGTTGCGCTTCGGTGCCGCCACCGCCCAGCAGGGCTTCGGAGATCGCTTTGTTCTCCTCCGGCTCACCGCCGCGAATGGCGGACAGCTCGTATCGCGCCACGCCGAGGTCGGCAGGGGTAAAGCGGTGTTCGCTCAGTTGGCCGTTGTTCAGCTCAACCGCCAGGGTATCGCCGTGGATCGCCAGCTCGTCGAGGCCGGAGCCGTGCACCACCAGCGCCCGTTCCACCCCGAGGGATTGCACCACCTCGGCAATGGGGCGAACCAGCCCGGCATCGTAGACGCCGAGCAGCATCTGGTTGGGGCGGGCCGGATTGATCAGGGGGCCCAGCAGGTTAAACAGGGTGCGGGTCTTCATCACCTGGCGAACCGGCACCGCATGGCGCATACCGGCGTGGTAGTGGGGCGCAAAGAGAAAGGTGACGCCCAGATTGTCCAGGCACCGGGCGGATTGCTCCGGGCTCATGGTCAGGTTGACGCCGAACTCGGTGAGCAGGTCCGACGCGCCGGATTTGGAGGAGACACTGCGGCTGCCGTGTTTGGCCACCTTGGCGCCCGCCGCCGCGGCAACAAAGGTGGCGGTGGTGGAGATGTTGATGGTGTTGGCGCCATCGCCGCCGGTGCCGACGATGTCAATCAGGTCCCCCTGCGGTCGGGGGAAGGGCTTGGCGGCCGCACGCAGGGCTTCCGCTGCCCCGGCGATTTCACTGATGCTTTCACCGCGCAGTTTCATGGCGGTCAGCACGCAGGCCAGTTCGACATCGCTGATCTGGCCGGCCACCACGTAGCCAAACAGGGTCCGGGCCTGTTCACGGCTGAGGGGCTGGCCGTCAAACAGCTGCGCCATCATTTTCTGGGTCGGGGTCAGCATCAGCATAGGGGGCGGTCCTCGGTCAAAAGCAGCAGGGTGTGGCTGAGCAGGGCCGCGCCGTGCTCGGTCAAAATCGATTCGGGGTGGAACTGGAACCCCACGGCCCGATGGTGCGGGTGGACCACCGCCATCGGCATGCCGTCCACCTCGGCGGGCACGTGCAGGCAGTCGGGGATCGCCTGGCCCACCAGTGAGTGATAGCGGGCAACACTGAGGGGGTTGGGCAGGCGGTCAAACAGGGCGGAGCCGTCATGGCGCATGGCGCTGGCCTTGCCGTGCATCACCTGGCTGGCGCGACCCACCTTGCCACCGTAATGCTCAATCAGCGCCTGGTGGCCAAGGCAGATGCCAAGAATGGGCAGCTTGCCCGCCACCCGGTCCAGCAGCGCCATCATGCAGCCCGCTTCGTGGGGCGCCCCCGGCCCGGGGGAAAGCACCAGCACGCCGCGTTCAGCCTGACCGAGCAGTTTCTCCGCCAGGGCGTCCGCATCGATGTCGTTGCGGTACACGGTGACCGGATGGCCATTGGCGCGAAACTGGTCCACCAGGTTCCAGGTAAAGGAGTCGAAGTTGTCCAGCAGAGTGACCGGGGTCATGCCTCACCTCCCATGGCGCGCAGTACCGCCTGTGCTTTGTTGCGGGTTTCGTCCGCTTCTGACTGGGGGTCGGAGTCGAACACTACGCCGGCGCCGGCCTGCACGTGGGCAATGCCATCGGCCACCAGCGCGGAGCGGATGACGATGCAGGTGTCCATGTCGCCGCGGCCATTGAGGTAGCCCACGGCGCCGCCGTAACTGCCCCGCCGCTCGCCCTCGGCCTGGCGCAACAGTTGCGCGGCTTTCACTTTCGGGGCGCCGGTCAGGGTGCCCATGTTCATGCAGGCCTGGTAGGCGTGCAGGGCATCCAGATCGTCGCGCAGCTGGCCGGTAACCCGGGACACCAGATGCATCACGTGACTGTAGCGGTCCACTTTCAGCAGGTCCGCCACCTTTCGGGTACCTGGCTGGCTGATGCGGGCGACGTCGTTGCGGGCCAGGTCCACCAACATCAGGTGTTCCGACAGTTCCTTCTGATCCTGGCGCAGCCCCAGCTCAATGCGGCTGTCCAGGTCGTGGTCGATGCTGCCATCGGCCTTTTTGCCCCGCTTGCGGGTGCCGGCAATGGGGTAGATCTCCACCTGGTTGGTTTGCCGTTCGTATTTGAGGGCGCTTTCCGGGGAGGCGCCAAACAGGGTGAACTCGGCGGCACGCATAAAGAACATGTAGGGGCTGGGGTTCAGTTGGCGAAGGCGGCCATAGGCGGCAAGGGGGGAGGGGCAGGGCAGTGAGAAGCGACGGGCGGGAACCACCTGAAAGATGTCACCGGCGCGAACGTGCTCTTTCAGTTCGTCAACAACGGCACAGTAGGCGTCGTCGCTCTGGTTTACCGTCACCGTTTGCGCCGCCGGCATCGCTTTTGGCAGGGGGGCCAGCGGTTGTTCCAGGCGGTTCACCAGGGCGGCCAGTCGCTGCCGTTTGTCGTTGGTCAGCGCGTCCGCCTTATCGCCGCCGAACACCGCGCCAATCAGGCGTGCGGTGCGGGACTGATGGTCCAGCACCAGCGCGGTTTCCGACAGGTAGAACAGGAAATCCGGGCAGGTGTTGGCGCCATCGGCCACCGGCGGCAGCGGTTCGACACTGGCCACCAGATCAAAGGCGAAGCAGCCGCCCAGCAAAATGGACTCCGCCAGGGCGTCATCCGATTGAATCGCCTGTTGCACCGTGCGCAGTACGGTCAGCGGGGAGGGGGCCTTCAGCCGGCTGTCCTCATCCAGCCCCGGCGCCAGCATCGGGATCTCGAGGGTCAGGGTGGCGTCGGACAGGCGGGGCTGAAACGCCGCGAGTTGCTCGGCCAGGAACGGCAGCAGCTGTTCGCCGTTGACGGACAGGGCGGTCAGGGTGACTTCCCGACCCATGCAGCGCAGGGCCAGTGCCGCGTCGATCAACAGCAGGCTTTTCAGGTCTGCCTTGGAATCGATCTCGGCGGATTCCAGCAGCAGGGTATGGGGGCGTTCACCGCAGAGGGCCTGAAACACTTCGGCCGGTTCGCTGTGATAGCGGGCGGCTGTGGTCATGGTGCGGGCCTGGCCCGCCAACAGCGTCTGGCTCATAAGGTTTTTCCTGCCGCTTCAACAAAGGGGCGCAGGCCGGTGATCAGGTCTGCAAACTGTTCCGCATTCAGGGCCTGATGTCCATCGGACAGGGCTTCTGCCGGATTGAGGTGGGTTTCCACAATGATGCCGTCGGCACCGACGGCGGCGCTGGCGTAGGAGAGCGGAGCGATCAGTTCGCGGATGCCGGTGCCGTGGCTGGGGTCCACCAGAATCGGCAGGTGCGTCTTGCGTTTCAGGTAGGCCACCGCGTTGAGATCCAGGGTGTTGCGGGTGGCGGTTTCGAAAGTGCGGATCCCGCGTTCGCACAGGATGACGTTGGGGTTGCCGGCATTCACGATGTACTCGGCAGCCAGCAGCAGCTCCTCAATGGTGGCGCTCATGCCGCGTTTCAGCAGGACCGGCAGGCCCAGTTTGCCCACCGCTTCAAGCAGGCGGAAATTCTGCATATTGCGGGCGCCGATCTGCAGACAGTCGACGTATTGCGCCATCAGTTCGGCATCGGCGGCATCCACCACCTCGGAGACCGTGGGCAAACCGGTTTGGGCGTTCGCTTCTTTGAGCAGTTTCAGGCCCGCTTCACCGAGTCCCTGGAAGCTGTAGGGGCTGGTGCGGGGTTTGAAGGCCCCGCCGCGCAGCGCGGCCACCGGGTGAGACGTCAGCATTTGAGCCACGCCCATCAGTTGCTCGCGGCTTTCGACGCCACAGGGGCCGGCAATCACGGTAAAGCGCCCGCCGCCGACCAGGTGCTGGCCCAGCATGACGTGGCTGTCGACCGGATTGAGTTCCCGGGACACCAGTTTGTACTTGGAAAGGATTGGCTTGATCTCATCCACCCGCGGGTCACTGTCCAGACGCAGGGATTGCAGGACGCGCTCATCGCCGATGGCGCCCAGCACGGTGCGCTCCACCCCCGGCATGTACAGCGGCTTCAGCCCGGTGGACTCAATCCTCTGAACCAGTTCCTTGGCGTCCTGCTCACTGACGCCGGGCTTTAAGATGATGATCATGCTTCGTATTCCCCAGATATGAAAAAACCCGCTTTCGGTGGTCGAAAGCGGGTTTAAAGATTCGGTGTCTTTTCTTTAGGTACAGCTCAACGTACCCCCGCTATGTTCGGGAGTGCCACCACCATGCGATGTTGTTGAACTGACGGATAAACATGCTGTGTAAACCTGTACCAGAAAATTGACGTTTTTACTTTACACCCGAAGGCTACCGATCCCTTGCCCCCCCGTCAAGGGCAAATTTTCGCCATAAGGTTTTTGTTTTTCCGGTGAAGTACAATGGCGCTCTGACAGCAAGGAGCCCCATGAAAATCGATCTGCACTGCCACACCACCGCCTCCGACGGCACGCTGACACCGAGTGAACTGGTACAGCGGGCCGCGTTGCAGCAGGTGAACATACTCGCCATCACCGACCACGACACCACGGACGGGCTGGCGGAAGCGACAGCGGTTGCTGCCGCGGAGGGGGTGCGCCTGGTTGAAGGCGTGGAGATCTCCACCCGTTGGCAGAACTTTGAGATCCACATCATCGGCCTGGGCTTTGACGTGGCACACCCGGCGATGACCGCCCTGTTGTCCCGGCAACAGGCCAGTCGGGAAGCGCGGGCCATCGCCATTGGAGAGAAACTGGCGAAGCGCCGCATTGAGGGCGCTTACGAGGCGGCCAGGGCGAAGGCCGGTGGCGGCATTGTCGGGCGGGGCCACTTCGCCCGGGTTCTGGTGGAGCGGGGGCTGGTTCGGCAACCGCAGGCGGCGTTTGACAAGTACCTGGGCAAGGGCCAGAGCGCCTATGTTGCGACCCAGTGGTGCAGCATCGAGGAGGCGGTCAGCGTGATCCACCAGGCTGGCGGCGTATCGGTGTTGGCGCACCCCGGGAAATATTCGCTTTCCAACAAGTGGTTGCGTAAATTACTAGGGGAGTTTCAAGCGGCGGGTGGCATGGCGATGGAGGCACTGGGATGTCAGCAGTCACCGGATCAACGCCGCTTTTTGTTGAGCCTGGCGGAGGAGTACGCGTTGCTGATCTCCGCCGGTTCCGATTTTCACCAGCCGGGCCGCTGGATTGAACTGGGCCGGGGGCTTCAGCGCCCCGAACTGCCTGGCGTCTGGCACCACCTCGGTTGGGTTTAAGGACGTCCTATGAGCCAATTTTTTTATGTTCACCCGGAAAATCCGCAATCCCGCCTGATCAATCAGGCGGTGGCGATGATCCACAAGGGCGGGGTGATTGTGTATCCCACCGACTCCGGCTATGCCCTCGGTTGCCACATCGGTGACAAGTCGGCGCTGGAGCGGATCTGCCGGATTCGCCGGTTGAACGAACACCACAACTTCACTTTGATGTGCCGGGACCTGTCTGAGCTGTCCCTGTACGCCCGGGTGGACAACGCCGCCTTCCGTTTGCTGAAAAACAACACTCCGGGCCCGTACACCTTCGTGTTCAAAGGCACCAAAGAGGTGCCCCGGCGGCTGCTTAATGCCAAGCGCAAAACCATCGGCATCCGGGTGCCGGACAACGCCATTGCGCTGGCGCTGCTGGAAGCGCTGGGCGAGCCGATGATGTCCACCTCGCTGATTCTGCCCGGCGAGACGCTGGCGGAGTCTGATCCGGAGGCGATCCGCGATAAGCTGGAGCACCAGGTGGATCTGATCATGCACGGCGGTTTCCTTGGCGAAAGTCCGACCACGGTGGTGGATTTCTCCGAGGGCGAAGGGGTGGTGGTTCGGGTGGGCGCCGGAGACCCCACGCCGTTCGAATAATCACTGACAAGGGGGCGGCCTCTTGCGTATAATGGCGCGTTTTTTCTCTGGGATGTGAATGGAACCCTCACCGCAGATCCAACAGCCTCTGCCCCTCGCGCTGGTTCGGGGCGAACCGGTCACACAGTGGCCGGCGGATCTGTTCATCCCGCCGGAGGCGCTGGAGGTCATTCTCGAGGCCTTTGAGGGGCCGCTTGATCTGCTGTTGTACCTGATCCGCAAGCAGAAACTGGACATCCTGGATCTGCCCATTGTGACGATCACCCGCCAGTACATGGAATACATCGCCCTGATGGAAACCATGAAGTTTGAGCTGGCGGCGGAGTATCTGGTGATGGCGGCAACCCTGGCGGAGATCAAATCTCGCCTGCTGCTACCCCGTCAGCTGGACGAGGGCGAGGAGGAGGAAGATCCCCGAGCCCTGCTGATCAAGCAGCTGCAGGCTTATGAGGTGATCAAGAACGCCGCCACCGAACTGGACGACCGCCCCCGCGAGGAGCGGGACTTCTGGCGGGCGAAAGCGGAGAAAGCGGCTGATTTGGTGCCGGTGGTGATCCCGCCCGAGGTCTCCCTGGACGAGTTGCTGGGGGCGCTTCGCAGCGTGCTGCAGCGAACCGAGTACTTCGAGCACCACCAGATTGAGCGCGAGGTGCTCTCCACCCGGGAGCGGATGAGCCGCATCCTGGAGATGCTGACCACCGATCGCTTTACCCCGTTCCAGGCGCTGTTTGAGCCGGAAGAGGGCCGGGCCGGCGTGGTGGTGAGCTTTCTGGCGATCCTGGAGTTGACCAAGGAACAGTTGATCGAACTGCAGCAGGCCGCGCCGGGCAGCCAGATCCACGTTAGGGCGAGAGCATGAAACGAGTCAGCGATGAACAGCTGAAGCAGTTGATTGAAGCCGCGCTGTTTGTGGCGGATGCGCCGATGACCGCCCGCGGTCTGAAAGATTCCGTACTGGCGGGTTTTGCCGTCTCCATCGGACGCATCAACGAAGTGCTGGACGAGCTGGAGCTGGATTACCGGCCCCGCGGTGTTCAGCTGGTTAAGGTTGGCGGCGGATACCGTTTCCAGACGCTGGAAAGCCTGAGCCCGTTTTTGGGCAACCTGTGGGAGGAGCGGGCTCCCCGTTACTCCCGGGCACTGCTGGAAACCCTGGCGTTGATCGCGTATCGCCAGCCGGTGACGCGCGGACAGATTGAAAAGGTCCGTGGCGTGTCGGTCAGCGCCAATATCATGAGAACCCTGCAGGACAGGGGATGGATCAAGGTGGTAGGTCATAAGGAGGTGCCGGGACGGCCCGCCCTCTATGCGACCACCGATGCGTTTTTGCACTACTTTTGTTTGGACAGCCTGGCCAGTCTGCCGCCGCTGGAAGAGGAGGGCGCACTCGATGCCCTGCTCAGCGCCGGCCAGATTGAGGCTGAACCACAAGTACATTAAAGAAGATCTGAATGAGCGAAAAGTTACAGAAAGTATTGGCCCGTGCCGGGCATGGCTCCCGTCGTGAGATCGAGGCCATGATCGCAGCCGGGCGCGTCAGCATCGATGGCCAGGTGGCGAAGTTGGGCGATCGGGTCGACGGTCGTGCCGAGCTGAAGGTTCGCATCGACGGCCACATCGTCTCCCTGAAATCGGAAGAGGATGTGATCTGCCGCGTGCTGGCGTACTACAAGCCGGAAGGCGAGCTCTGCTCCCGCTCCGATCCGCAGGGGCGTCCCACCGTGTTTGACCGCCTGCCGAAAGTGCGGGACAGCCGTTGGGTTGCCGTGGGTCGTCTGGACATCAATACCTCCG
>CAZWED010000110.1:0-9398 GCA_964632645.1 uncultured Ferrimonas sp.
CCAGATAGATGCAGGGCAGGTGACAGCGTCGGGCGATCTCCTGCGCCCGCAGGTGTTTCTTCACCGTCAGCGGGTAATAGGTGCCGCCTTTTACGGTGGCGTCGTTGGCGATGATCATGCACTCGACGCCGCTGACCCGGCCGATGCCGGCGATCACACCGGCAGCGGGGACATCGTCCTCGTAGCACTGGTAGGCGGCCATCTGGCCAATCTCCAGGAAGGGGGCGCCGACATCAAGCAGTTGCTCGACGCGCTCCCGGGGCAGCAGCTTGCCCCGGCTGGTGTGGCGTTCACGGGCCGTTTCGGTGCCGCCGGGCAGGATGCTGGCCAGCCTGGCCTGAAGATCCGCCACCAGCTCGGCCATGGCATCGTGGCGCAGCCGGAAGGCACCGTCATGAATATTGATGGTGGAATGCAGTTGGGTCACGGTCTGGTTCCCTGTCTTTAACGACTGGCAGGGCCGGCCTTTCGGGCCGGCCCGGTACGGATCAGCGGATCTCGTTCATCAGTTCCCGGCCGATCAGCCAGCGGCGGATCTCCGAGGTGCCGGCGCCGATTTCATACAGTTTGGCGTCGCGCAGCAGGCGGCCGGTGGGGTAGTCATTGATGTAGCCGTTGCCGCCCAGCAGTTGGATGGCATCCAGGCTGAGCTGGGTGGCCAGCTCGGCGCTGTAGAGAATGGCACCGGCGGCGTCCTTGCGGGTGGTTTCTCCACGGTCGCAGGCGGCAGCCACAGCATAGACGTAACTGCGCGCGGCATTGGCGCGGGTGTACATGTCCGCCAGTTTGCCCTGCACCAGCTGAAAGTTGCCGATGGGCTGGCCAAACTGCTCGCGCTGGCCAACGTAATCCATCACCGAGTCCATGGCGGCCGCCATGATCCCCAGCGGGCCGCCGGACAGCACCACGCGCTCGTAATCCAGGCCGCTCATCAGCACCTTAACGCCGTTGCCTTCGCCACCGAGCACGTTTTCGACGGGCACTTCGCAGTTCTCAAACACCAGCTCGCAGGTGTTGGAGCCGCGCATGCCCAGCTTGTCGAGTTTCTGCGCCTGGCTGAAGCCGGGGAAGCCGCGCTCGACGATAAACGCGGTGATCCCTTTGGCGCCCGCTGCCGGGTCGGTTTTGGCGTAGATCACATAGGTGTGGGCGTCGGGACCGTTGGTGATCCACATCTTGTTGCCGTTGAGGAGATAGTGGTCGCCGGACTTGCTGGCGGTGAGTTTCATCGACACCACATCGGAACCGGCGCCGGGTTCGCTCATCGCCAGGGCACCGATGTGCTCGCCGGAGATCAGCTTGGGCAGGTACCGGGCCTTTTGCGCGTCATTGCCGTTTTTCACGATCTGATTGACGCAGAGGTTGGAGTGGGCGCCATAAGAGAGGCCCACGGAGGCGCTGGCGCGGGAGATCTCCTCCATCGCCACCACATGGGCCAGGTAGCCCATGTCGGCACCGCCGTACTGCTCGGGGGCGGTGATCCCCAGCAGGCCCATCTCGCCGAGCTGGGTCCACAGCTCGTTGGGAAAGGCGTTGTTCCGGTCAATGTCAGCGGCCCGGGGGGCGATCTCCCCCTGGGCAAACTCCCTGACCGCATCGCGCAGCATGTCCACGGTCTCACCGAGACCGAAATTGAATCGTCCTAGATACATTCGCTTCTCCCCTTGTGCGAATCGGCCCGCCTGGCCTTTGAGCGATGATTGTTATTGTTGAATCGCTTCCAGGGCCTGGCGGCATTGGTTTTCTGCGGAGGTGAGCTCCATCATGATCACCTTGATGTCATCCATCTGTTGCTGAAGATCCCGCTTTTTCTCTTCAATCAGGTCGAGCATGGTGAGCAGCTGGGTCTGGCTGCTCCGGTCGGCGTCATACAGTTCAAACAGCCGCCCGGTTTCCGCCAGAGAAAAACCCAGTCGCTTACCGCGAAGGATCAGTTTGAGGCGAACCCGGTCCTGCAGGCTGTAGATCCGGGTTTGACCCCGGCGCTTTGGCTTGAGCAGGCCCTGATCTTCATAAAAGCGAATGCTGCGGGTGGTGATATCAAACTCCCGCGCCAGCTCGCTGATGGAGTAGGTGGCTTGTGAACCCTTGGTCATGGTGTTCCCGTACGGATGACATTTTCCGTCACCTTATATGAAGTTTACGTAAAGGTAAAGTTGGTGCCCGGGTTGCCGGTAGCCATAGGTCTAATGGGGCTTTTGTTCTCCCCCTGCTAAAACCGAAACACGCAGTGAATCGGTGAATGGAGGCAGAGATGACATCGATACGGGCAATGCAACAGCGTGCCGAAAAGGATCCCGAAGGGTTTTGGACCGAGGCCGCCGCCGGCATATCGTGGCATCGCCGCTGGGACCGAGTACTGGATGAGAGCCAGGCACCGCTCTACCGCTGGTTTGCCGGCGCAGAGCTGAACACCTGTTACAACGCCGTGGACCGCCACGTAGAGGCCGGCTTTGGGGAGCAGGTGGCAATCCACTACGACAGCCCGGTGACGGGATCGGCGTACGCCATCACCTACGCCGAGCTTCAGGCCCAGGTGGCCCGCCTGGCCGGCGCGTTGAAGGCGGAAGGGGTAGGCAAAGGCGATCGGGTGGTGATCTACATGCCGATGGTGCCGGAGACCGCCTATGCCATGCTGGCTTGTGCCCGCCTTGGCGCCATCCACTCCGTGGTGTTCGGCGGATTTGCGGCTGCCGAGCTGGCCACCCGCATTGACGACGCCAAGCCCAAACTGGTGCTCTCCGCGTCCTGCGGCATCGAGCCGTCCGGTGTGGTGCCCTACAAACCCCTGTTGGACAACGCGCTGACGCTGGCCCGCCATCCCGTTGAACGCTGTCTGATCCTGCAGCGGCCCCAGTGCGAAGCCGAACTGGTGGCGGGACGGGATCGGGACTGGCACGAGGCGCAGCAGGGCGTGGCGCCCGCAGAGTGCGTGCCGGTGGCGGCCACCGATCCCCTTTACATTCTCTACACCTCAGGCACCACCGGGACCCCCAAGGGCGTGGTGCGGGACAACGGCGGCCATGCGGTGGCACTGCACTGGTCGATGAAGGCGATCTACAACATTGAGGCGGGCGACACCTTCTGGGCGGCGTCTGACGTGGGCTGGGTGGTGGGCCATTCCTACATCGTCTACGGGCCGCTGCTGGCCCGGGCCACCACTGTGTTGTACGAGGGCAAGCCGGTGGGCACCCCGGATCCCGGGGCGTTCTGGCGGGTGATCGAGCAGTACCGGGTTAAGAGCTTCTTTACCGCGCCCACCGCCATCCGCGCCATCAAGCGGGAGGACCCGGACACCCGCTACCTGGCCCGCTATGACATTGACTGCCTTAACGCCTTGTACCTGGCGGGAGAGCGCTGCGACCCGGACACCCTGAACTGGGCGATGGACACCCTGCAGGTGCCGGTGGTGGACCACTGGTGGCAGACCGAAACCGGCTGGGCCATCTGCGCAAACCCACTCGGCATCGAACCGCTGCCCATCAAGGCGGGGTCGCCCTCGCTGGCGGTGCCGGGTTACCACGTCGAAGTGCTGGACGAGGAGGGGGAGCCGGTAGCGCCGGGCCAGAGTGGGGCGATCGCCATACGCCTGCCGTTGCCTCCGGGCACCCTGCCGACCCTGTGGGGGGATGACCAACGCTACATCGACAGTTACCTGAGCCGGTACCCCGGCTACTATCTCACCGGCGATGCGGGCTATCAGGACGAGGAAGGCTACCTCTACATCATGAGCCGCATCGACGACATCATTAACGTCGCCGGCCACCGTCTCTCCACCGGTCGCTTCGAGGAGGTGCTGGCACAGCATCCGGCGGTGGCGGAAGTGGCGGTGATTGGGGTGGCGGACAAGCTCAAGGGGCAGGTACCGCTGGGGCTGGTGGTGCTGAAGTCCGGTGTCGATATGGCGGAAGCCGAGCTGTACCAGGAGCTGATTGCCCTGGTGCGTAAGGAGATTGGCCCGGTGGCGGCCTTTAAGCTGGTCAGCGTGATCAACAAACTGCCGAAGACCCGTTCCGGCAAAATCCTGCGCGGCACCATGCGCAAGATCGCCGACAATCAGGAGTACGTGGTGCCCGCCACCATCGAAGATCCGGCCGCGCTGGACCTGGTGCACAACACGCTGGTGCGCCTGGGGTATGGTAAGGGGCGGGTGGCGCCCTGATCCGGATCGCCGGCGCAATGAAAAAAGCCCCCGATTCGGGGGCTTTTTGCGTTCAGGCCATCAGCCTGGCCAGCACCAGTCCCAGACTGAGGGTGGCGCTGTAGATCAGCGTCAGCTGGGCGGTACGGCCCAGCAGCGGGTTAAGGGCTGCCCCTTCGGTTTCTTCAAAGGCGCCGGCCAGTTTTACCGCCATCGGCGCGGCAATGGCGGCCAGCAGCACGGCCTGACCGGGCAGGGCACCCAGCAGCCAGCTCAGGGTGATCACCAAAAACGGCAGCAGCACCAGGGCGCGATAGAGCATGCGGGCGCTGTGCTGGCCAATGCGGACGGCGAGGGTGCGCTTGCCGGCCTGGGTGTCGGTCACGATGTCCCGGGTGTTGTTGACCAGCATGATCGCCGCGTTATACAGGCCCAGCGTCGCGGCCAGGACCCAGGCGGCCAGGTCGGTGTGGCCGGTCTGGATGTAGTACACCCCCACTACGGCCACCAGGCCGAAGTAGACAAAGGCCGCCACTTCACCCAGTCCCAGTGACGCGATCGGATAGGGGCCGCCGGAATAGCCGAGGGCGCCGGCGACGGCCAGGGCGGCCAGCACGGCGATGGGCCAGCCGCCCACGTAGATCAGGTAGAGGCCAACGGCCACCGCCAGAACCAGGCTCAGGATCATAGCGTTGCGGACCGCCGTCGGTGCCAGCAGCCCCGCCTGGGTAACGCGGGTCGGGCCCAGGCGCTCTTCGGTGTCGACACCGCTCTTGTAATCGAAATAGTCGTTGGCCAGATTGACGCCGATCTGCAGCAGCAGGCCGCACAGCATGGCGCAGCCGGCGACCAGCCAGGAAAACTGTCCCTGGTACCAGGCCAGTACGTTCCCCAGAAGCAGGGGACTGATGACCGCAGGCAGAGTGCGCGGACGGATAGCCATCAGCCAGTATTGGAAATGCATTGATAACGCAGCTGAAAAAGATTAGGTAGGCGGAGTGTAACCCGTTCGCGCTGAAAAGACTCGGATCCGCCTCACGGAGGATTGGCCGTACAAGAAATGGCCTTTGCCCGAGGGATCACAGAAATTTAATCAACCTTAAGCCACAGTGACAGCATAAGAGACTGGAATAGGCGGCTGAACGTGATTCAATTCGATGGTCAAGTGATCGTGGTCACCGGTGCGGCCCGGGGGTTGGGGCGTGCCTACACACTCGCCCTGGCGGAACGCGGTGCCCACGTCGTTGCGTTGGATCTCGGCTGTGATCTGGAGGGGGAGGGGCGCGACCCCGCCTATCTGGACGACGTGGTGGACCTGGCCCATGACATGGGTGCCAAGGTGGTGGGTCACTGCGTGGACGTCCGGGATGAGGTTGCCCTCAAAGCGGTGATCGACGACACCCTGAATCGGTTTGGCCGCATCGATGGCCTGGTCTGCAACGCCGGCGTCCTGATCTGTCAGGAGGAGTTGGGCACCGACCTCGGCCTGTACCGCCGCCAGATGGAAGGCAACCATTTTGCCACGCTGGCCAGCATTCAGGCGGTGTGGCCGGTGATGGCCGAACAGGGCTATGGCCGCATTTTGATCACGTCCGGATTTTCCGCCCTGTATGGCGATGACCGGATGGCAGGCTACGCCGCCTCCAACGCCGCAAACCTGGCGCTGATGTGCAGCCTGGCGCCGAAAGGCGAGCCGTTGGGGATCCGGATCAACGCCCTGTGTCCGGCCTGCTACAGCCGCTTGTCGCAACGCTGGGTGCTGCCGGAGCAGGCGGAGGAGATGACTGCGGATACCGTGGTGCCCGCAATGCTGTGGCTGATGTCCGGGCAGGCCCCGACCGGCGAGGTGGTCACCGCCGGTGGCGGCCACTATGCCCTGGCGGGCGTCCAGGAGGGGGTCGGCCTGCGGCTGGAGCCGGCGGAGCGTCGCCCGGAAACCCTGGCGAGCCTGTGGCCCAATCTGAAGAGCAGCCCCAAGACCCAAAGCTACAGCAGTTTGTCCCAGCGACTGGCGCGCACCATGCGCAGTGTCATCGACGGGCGGTAGCATTTCGGCGAGTTAGCCAGTAGCGTATGGCCACTTACGAATTTCGAATGTGGGATACGCGATGTCAGATACCCTCAATCGTCTGCTGGGGATCCTCTCCCTTGAGCAGTTGGAAGACGGCCTTTACCGTGGTGAAACCCTGGACCTGGGCTTTGGTCACCTGTTTGGTGGCCAGGTGCTGGGTCAGGCGCTGAGTGCCGCCAAAGCGACGGTCTGCGAAGCGCGCGCCGTTCACTCCTTTCACTCCTATTTCCTGCGTCCCGGTGACCTCTCCCGTCCGGTGATCTATGAGGTGGAGAACCTGCGGGACGGGGGCAGCTTCAGTGCCCGTAAGGTCAGCGCGATTCAACATGGCCGGCCCATCTTCTACATGACCGCCTCCTTCCAGGGCGAGGAGCCGGGTTTCGAACACCAGGATCCGATGCCGGACGTGCCGGGGCCGGAAGGGCTGCCCAACCAGCATGACCTGGCCACCCTGCTGGCGGACAAGTTGCCGAAAACCCTGATGGAGCGCTATCTGGATAACGCCGCCATCGAGATGCGTCTGGTGGAGCAGGTGGACCCGTTCCGCCCCAAAGCCACCGAGCCGAAACGCTATGTCTGGATGCGGACCCAGGGCGCTCTGCCGGATGACCCCCGTCTCCATCGTTACCTGCTGGCGTACGCCTCGGATTTCAACTTCCTGGTGACGGCGCTGCAGCCCCACGGCCTCTCCTGGCTCGACCCCCGCCTCAAGGTGGCGACCATCGACCACGCCATGTGGTTCCACCGCCCGTTCCGCTTTGATGAGTGGGTGCTGTACGCCATCGACAGCCCCAATGCCACCAACAGCCGTGGCCTGGTGCGGGGGCAGTTCTTCAACCAGAAAGGGGAACTGGTCGCCAGTGCGATGCAGGAGGGGTTGATGCGCCAACAGGAAAAAAAACCGAAAGTGTGAGAGTGGTCACTCACGCCGCCCCTTGCTGGGCGGCGTTTTTTTGTTACATTGCTTATCCCCGTCGCGCGTTGATGGGGACACTCGGATGAAGGTATCAGGAGAGTGGTGGCGTAAGCCGCCCGCCGAAGAAGTAAATCTTTCAGGCGTCGGGGAACCCCGATGAGGACTGGTACTGGACGAGCCTCTGGAGAGATCCATTGATTTGGACGCCGAAGGCGCAAGCGGCCCTGCCGTGAAACGCTCAGGCAAAAGGACAGAGGTGCTGAATACCGCCATCGATCTATCGGTGGTGGCCTGCACTGCCGCTGTATCTCGGGCATTGAGCCCGGTCCATCATGGTTTCTCCTCTATGTGTAGTGAGTCGTCACACAGGAGGAAAAACGCCCATGAACTCACTCGAAAATGCACTAGCCACACTCTCTTCCTGGGTCTGGGGTCCGCCCTTGCTGATCCTGTTGCTGGGAACCGGTCTCTATTTCACCCTGCGCCTTGGCCTGCTGCAACTGCGTGGCCTGCCGATGGCCCTCAGACTGATGTTCCAAAAGAGCAGCAGCGCCGGGGATGTCAGCCGCTTCAGTGCGCTCTGTACCGCGCTGGCGGCCACCATCGGTACCGGCAACATCGTCGGGGTCGCAACCGCAGTGAAACTGGGGGGACCCGGTGCGCTGTTCTGGATGTGGCTGGCGGGTCTGCTGGGCATGGCAACCAAGTACGCCGAGTGCATGCTGGCGGTGAAATACCGCCAGACCGATGAACAGGGGGAGCAGGTGGGTGGCCCGATGTACTACATCGCCAAGGGCACCGGCCTGAACTGGCTGGCCAAGCTGTTCGCCCTCTTCACCCTGTTGGTGGCGTTTTTCGGCATCGGCACCTTCCCCCAGGTGAACGCCATTGTGGACGGGGCGGAGATCGCCTTCGCCATTCCGGACACCCTGACCATGGTGGCACTGACCGCCCTCGTGGCGGCGGTGGTGCTGGGCGGCATCAAGCGCATTGCCACCGTGGCCACCGCTTTGGTGCCCACCATGGCACTGGGTTACGTGGTGGCCTGCAGCGCTCTGCTGCTGCTGAACTGGCAGGCCGTACCCGGCGCCTTTGCCCTGATCTTCGAGTCCGCGTTTAACCCGGTGGCTGCCGGTGGCGGTTTCGCCGGGGCCACCGTGATGATGGCGATCCAGTTTGGTATTGCCCGCGGGGTGTTCTCCAACGAGGCGGGGCTGGGGAGTGCGCCGATGGCGGCGGCGGCCGCCAAGACCGACTCACCGGTGGAGCAGGGTCTGGTGTCCATGACCGGCCCGCTGTTTGACACGCTGATCATCTGTACCCTGACCGGCCTGGCGCTGGTGATGAGTGGGGCCTGGCAGGGCGACGCAGCGGGGGCCGCCATGACCTCCGAGGCGTTCAACACCGCCTTGTCCTCCTTTATCGGCACCAAGATCATTACCCTGGCCCTGCTGTTCTTCGCCTTCACCACCATTCTGGGCTGGTGCTACTACGGCGAGCGGGCGGTGCTGTTCCTGGTGGGTGAGCGCGGACGTTACCCCTATCGGGTGGTGTTTGTCGCGCTGGTGGCCGTGGGGGGCCTGCTGCATCTGGAACTGATCTGGCTGCTGGCGGACGTGGTGAACGGCCTGATGGCGGTGCCCAACCTGATTGCCCTGCTGTTGCTGCGCAAGGAGATCCTGGCGGATACCCGGGCTTACCTGGCGGCGCGGGCTCACAGAGCGGCGGATCCCCAACCGGCCTGACTTGAGGCAGGCAAAGCGCTTGATTACACTGGGGCTATACGCAATATGGAGTCCCATGGCAATGATGAAACGACTGCTTTGCCTGCTGTTTATCCTGGGTCTGGCCGGCTGTGTGACGGTCTCGGACGCCGAGCCGGAACCGGTTCGCGTCAGCGGTGTGATCACCTTTAAAGAGGCGACCCTGTTGCCGGAAGGCTCCCGGGTGGTGGTGGCGATCATCGACGCCAAGACCCCGGGGGTGATCCTCACCCAGAAGGAGTTTGATGTCGGCAAGTTGCCGGTGCCCTTCTTCTTCTCGGTGCCCAAGGAGATTCTCGACAAAAAGGCGGAATACGTGGTCTGGGCGGCGGTGCGGGTCAATGGCCTGCCGGTGTTGCAGACCTACGACCGCTACCCGGTGATCAACAACCAATCGTTCAGCGCCGAAGTGCTGCTGCAACCCATCAGAGAAAACCGCTGACCGTACGGCTTCCCGTGCTATCGCTGCTGGTTTTGAATTGGCCCCCGATAAGGGGGCTTTTTCTT
>CAZWED010000111.1:0-1493 GCA_964632645.1 uncultured Ferrimonas sp.
CACCGTGCATGAGGTGGGAACCGCCCTGGCCGCCGGGCCGGGTGCCAACAGTGAGGTGGCCCGCTGATGCTGCTGTCCGATCTCTCCATCAAACGACCGGTGATGGCCATCGTGCTGTCACTGCTGCTGACCCTGTTTGGCCTGGTGGCGTTCACCCAGCTTTCGGTGCGCGAGTTGCCGGACGTGGATGTGCCGGTGGTGTCGGTTTCGGTGAGTTACGAGGGGGCCTCGGCGGCGGTGATGGAGGACCAGATCACCAAGCCGATTGAGGACCAGTTGTCCGGCATCTCCGGCATCGACACCATCGAGTCGGTGAGCCGCAATGGCTCCACCCAGATCACCGTCAACTTTGAACTGGACTGGGACATCATGGAGGGGCTGTCCGACGTGCGTGACGCCGTGGCCCGCGCCCAGCGCAGCCTGCCGGAAGACGCCGACGACCCGATGGTGTTGAAGTCCAACGTCAGCGGTGACGCGGTGTTGCGCCTCTCCCTGCGCAGTGCGGAGATGGATCGCATCGAACTGACCGACTACGCCGAGCGGGTGCTGGTGGACCGGCTGTCGCTGGTGAACGGCGTCAGCCAGGTGAGCCTCTACGGCGATCTGGAGCGGGTGGTTTACCTGCAGCTGGACCCGAGCGCGATGGCGGGACGGGGCATTTCGGTGTCGATGGTGGAAACCGCCCTCAATAACCAGAATCTGGAACTGCCCGCAGGGCAGCTGCGCAACCGGGACCAGGTGATGTCGGTGCGTCTGGAGCGGGTGCTGAAAACCGTCGAGGATTTTCGCCGTGTGGTGGTGCGTTACGACGACGCGGGCAGCCCGATCTACCTGTCGGACATCGCCCGCATCTACGACGGCGCGAAAACCGAAAACAGCCTGTTTAAGAGCAACGGCCTGAACGCCCTGGGCTTTGCCATCAGCGCCCAGTCCGACGCCAACCCCATCACCGTGGCCAAAGGCGTGCGTGCGCTGGTGGATCAGATCCAACCGCAACTGCCCGACGGCATGGAGCTGGAGGTGGCCTATGACGCCACCATCTTTATCGAACGCTCCATTGACGAGGTGTACCAAACCCTGTTTGTCACCGCGGCGCTGGTGGTGGCGGTGCTCTACCTGTTTCTGGGGCAGGCCCGGGCAACGCTGATCCCGGCGGTGACCGTGCCGGTTTCGCTGATCGCCGCCTTTATGGTGGCGCAGTTTGCCGGCTTCTCCCTCAATATCCTGACCCTGATGGCGCTGATCCTGGCCATCGGCCTGGTGGTGGACGACGCCATCGTGGTGGTGGAGAACATCTTTAAACACCTGGAGCGGGGCAGTTCGCCGCTGGTCGCCGCCTATCAGGGCACCCGGGAGGTGGGCTTCGCGGTGATCGCCACCACCGCCGTGCTGGTGATGATCTTCCTGCCGATCGCCTTCGCCGGCGGCATGGTGGGCAAGTTTTTCACCGAGTTTTCCGTGACGCTGGCGGTGGCGGTGATCTTCTCCTCCCT
>CAZWED010000111.1:1503-9363 GCA_964632645.1 uncultured Ferrimonas sp.
GGGGGCCAGCCTGCTGAAAGCCAACGTGCGCCCCAACCGCTTTAACGGTTGGGTGAACCGCCAGTTTACCCGGCTGGAACACGCCTATGGCCGCAGCCTTGAGCGCGCGCTGCGCGTCAAATGGGCCGGCCCGGCGATCATCGTGCTGGCGCTGGGGGCGGTGGCGCTGCTGTTCCCCCGCATCAACACCGAGTTCACCCCAACCGAAGACCGCGGCGTGCTCTTTGTGTTTGTTAAAGGCGCGGAGGGGACGGCGTTCGACCGGATGGTGAAGAACATGGAAGCGGTGGAAGCGCGTTTGCTGCCGCTGATGTCGGAAAGCGGGCCGCTGCAGGCGATGAACCTGTCGACGCCGGCCTTCGGTAACCGGGGCGACCAGACCGGCTTCTTCGTCCTGCTGCTGAAAGACTGGGCGGTGCGGGAGCAGCACAGCACCGAGATCCTGGCGCAACTGCGCAAAGACCTGAGCGGCATACCCGATGTGCGGGTGTTCCCCATGGGGCCGGGCTTCGGCGGTGGCAGCTCCGAGCCGGTGCAGTTTGTGCTGGGGGGCGCCGATTACGACGAACTGGACCGCTGGGCCCACGCCATCATTGAGGCAACGGCCTCCCGCAGTGAAGTGCGGGACCTGGACTCCGATTTCTCCCAGACTACGCCCGAGCTGCTGGCGCGGGTGGATCTGGAGGCGGCCGCCCGGGTCGGGATCAGCCCGCGGGACATCGCCCGCACCCTGGAAGCGGTGCTGGGGGGCGTCAGCCGCACCACCTTTGTTGACCGGGGTGAGGAGTACGACGTCTATCTGCGCGGTGACATCGAGCGCTTTGATGACGCCTCCAAACTCTCCGGCATCTACATGACCACGCCGTCCGGTGAACGCATCACCATGGCCAGCCTGGTGACCTTTGAAGAGATCGGCACCGCCAGCCGGCTTAAGCGTTACCAGCGGACCAAATCGGTCACCATCCAGGGCTACGTGGGAGAAGGCCACACCCTGGGCGAAGCGCTGGCGCTGCTGGAGCAGACCGCCCGCGAGATGCTGCCGGCGGACATCACCATCGATTACAAGGGCGAGTCCAAGGACTACAAGGAGAACCAGTCGGACACCTTCCTGGTGTTCGCCTTGGCGCTGCTGGTGGCTTACCTGGTGCTGGCGGCCCAGTTCGAGAGCTTTATCAACCCGCTGGTGATCATGCTGACGGTGCCGCTGGGCATTGTGGGCGCGCTGTTGGGGCTGCTGCTGACCGGCGAGAGCCTCAACCTCTACAGCCAGGTGGGGATGATCATGCTGATCGGCATGGTGACCAAAAACGGCATCCTGATTGTCGAGTTTGCCAACCAGCTTCGGGACCGGGGGCTGGCCTTTGAGGCGGCGGTTGTGCAGGGGGCCAGTGCCCGTCTGCGGCCCATCCTGATGACCGCGTTCACCACCCTGTTTGGTGCGGTGCCGCTGTTGCTGGCCAGCGGGGCCGGGGCCGAGAGTCGTTACGCCATCGGCGTGGTGATCTTCTTCGGCATGGCCCTGGCGACGGTGATCACCCTTTATCTGGTGCCGATGATGTACCGCCTGATGGCCCGCGCCACCCACTCGCCGGAGCACCGCACCCACGAGCTGGAACAGGCGCTGGCCGAAGAGGCTGCCCGGCGCTGACACCGGCGCCCCCTCCCGCTTTCGGGAGGGGGCGTTCACCTGAGTCTGAACGGGTGCGAGCCAGACCAAATTTCATCCGTTTCCCCTCTCGCCAGCCGCGTCGGTTGGGCGTAGACTTGCCGCCCTTTCCCCCTGATGAGCTTAACGATGATCCAGCGCCTGTTGGCCTGGGGGCCGGTGATCCTGCTGGCCCTCAGTGCCTTTGTGTTTAACACCTCCGAATTTGCCCCGGTGGGCCTGTTGGCTGCGCTGGGCCAGAGTTTTGACATGAGCGCGGTGGCGATCGGCCCGATGCTGACCGTGTACGCCGCGGTGGTGGCCCTGGCCTCCTTGCCGGCGGTGCTGCTGTTTGCCCGCTTTGAACGGCGGCGCCTGCTGCTGGGCCTGATGGCGCTGTTCGTCGCCAGCCACGCGGTGACCGCCTGGGCCCCCAGCTACCCCGTGCTGCTGGCCGGTCGTATCGGCATTGCCCTGGCGCACGCGCTGTTCTGGGCGATCACCCCGGCAATGGTGGTGCGACTGGCGCCGGCGGGGCAGGGGGCCAAAGCGTTGGGCCTGCTCTCAACCGGCACCGTGCTGGCGCTGGTGCTGGGGATCCCCCTCGGCCGCATCGTCGGCCAGTTGCTGGGCTGGCGGGTTACCTTTGCCCTTATCGGCCTGGTTACCCTGGTGCTGATGCTGGGACTGTGGCGCGGCCTGCCCACCCTGCCGGCACAGCGGGGCGGCAGCTGGCGCAGTCTGCCCGGCCTGTTCCGCAACAAGGCCCTGATGTGGCTGTATGGCCTGACGACGTTGCTGGTGACGGCCCACTACGCGGTGTACACCTATCTTGAGCCGTTGCTGCAACAACACTTTGGCTTCGCCCCGGGCGTAACCACTGCCATGCTGTTGGTGTTTGGCGGCTCAGGGCTGTTTGGCAGTATGTTGTTCGGCCGCTATCAGTCGGCGCATGCCCGGTCTTTGCTGGCGCTGTCGGTGGCGGTAGTGGGGGTGTGTGTGGCGCTGTTGCCGCTGTTTGGTGCCCACCTCTGGCTGCTTACCGGGCTTTGCGTGGTGTGGGGCAGTGCCATGATGCTGATGGGGCTGTCGCTGCAATCCAAGGGGCTGAAGCTGGCGCCGGATGCCACGGACGTGGCGATGGCCATCTACTCCGGCCTGTTCAACGTAGGCATCGGTGGTGGCGCCTTGCTCGGCAGCCTTCTGGCAGCCCGTTACGGGGTGGCGATGAACGGCCCGGTGGCCGCCGGACTTATCCTGCTGGCGCTGGTGCCCCTGTTGGGGCTGTTCCGCGCCCGGCGCGCGCTGCCGATGGGGGGCGCCAGCCTGTCCTGAGCGGGCGGGTCAGGGCTGGGTGCCGGGCGGGGCCTCCACCCAGCCCAGTACGTCCTTGATGACCGACCAGCGCGGGCGGCTGGGCTGGGCGTTCTTGCCGAGGATCCAGTAGTTGTAGAGGGTGTCGATGTAGCCTGAGGCCTGCTGCAACTCCAGCCAGGAGTTGAGGAAGAGGCGCAGCTCGATGTTGTCCCTGGCCACCACATACGCCACCGGGAAAGACTCGATTTCGTCCCGGCGGTAGAGGGTGGTGTACTCCGGGTAGAGCATGGTCCAGGCCTTGCCCGCTTCCAGGCTGATCAGCAGGCCGTCCCAGGTCTGCCCGTTGTCTTCGAAAAACAGCCGGTCTGAATCGATCCGCTCAAACTGCACGTTGGGGAAACGTTTTTCGATCTGCGGAATGATGCTGTACTCGCCGACCGAGGCGATCCTGAGCGGGCCGGCCCGGCGCACCTGTTCGTTGCGGGCAAACTCATCGGCCCGGTGGTCTTTCACCACCAGCGCGTAGTGCAGAGTCAGCACCGGATTGGTGAACCCGGCGTGTTGCAGGCGCCGGGTGGTCATCTGCAACCCCGAAATCACCACATCAAAACGCCCCCGATTGAGCCCCTCCAGCACCGAGCCTGAGCTGTACGGGATAAACGCCAGATCCACCCCCATCTCGCTGGCCAGTTTGTTCATCATCTCTACGTCCAGCCCCACCAGCTTGTTGTCCGCGTTGTAGAACGAGAAGGGCACCTGCAACGGGTTGTAGCCCACCCGCAGCAGGCCACTTTGGCGGATCGCCTCCAAACTGCGCGGCGCCGACGTCGGCGGCAGCACCCGCGGCTGAAAATTCACCACCGACTCCGGCAGGGATTCGGCGGAGGTCATGTTGGCCACCACGTCATCCATCACGTATTCGGTATCCACCACTTTGCTCAGCAGGGCGGCGGTGCCCAGCAGCACGCCCCCCAGCACCAACGGCGTGGCGCCGGCGTACAGCAGCAACCGACGGGGATTGAGGCGGGCTTTGCCGGCCAGCATCGCGGTGCCGCCCACCGCCAGAATAAACAGGTTCATGGCGGCGAGCAGCGAAGTGAAGCGGCTGGTGAACAGGCTGGAGACCATGTAGAGCTGGAACAGGTCGGAGGGCAGTTGCAGGCTGTCCAGCAGCATCGGGACGGTCAGGTAGACGCTGCCAAACAGGCTGATAAGGCCATTGACGGCCATCGGCAGATAGGTGGCGAAGTCCAGGTCACTGCCCGCGAACCAGGCGGCAAACAGAACGAAAACGATGGTGAGCAGCTTGCCGAGGTTGGGAAAGCTGAACACCACCGGGATGATGACGTTGGCGTAGTCGTCGGTCTCTTCGTTGCCGATCTGGTATTTGTGGAACAGCGCCTTGGTGTGCTCGATCAACAGGGGCAGCACGATAAAGATGTTGCCGGCGGCGAACGCGGTGATCAGCGCGTCCCGGGCGATGCCGGTCAGGTCTCGGTAGGAGAAGGGGGTGATCACCGCCACCAGCGCGGGCAACAGCCAGTAGGCGAGGAGGAAGGTCATCACGATGTGAGCGGCAAAATAGACCTGCAAGCGCTGAAATTCGGCGATCTCCATGGTGCCGGCAGTGGCGGCGGTCATGGCAAAAATCCCCACCGGCATCAGTTTGACGATGTAGCCGGTAACGCGGTTAAAGGCGTCCCCCAGCAGTTGCAGCGGTTTGATCAGGGAGGACTTGTCCTCAATGCCGATGAGGGCGACGCCGGTGGCCACGCAAAACAGCACGATGGCGGGAATGTAGCTGTGCGACATGGAGAAAAACGGGTTGGCGGGGATGTAGAGGTCCAGCAGGCTGACCGGCGCCGGGTCCTGCAGCACCGAGAGGCTGAAGAAATCCCCCGCCTGCCAGTTCGGAAAGGTCAGGCGGATCAGGTACATCAGCACCAGCCCGAAGCCCCAGATCACCAGCATCAGCTTGCCCACGTTCAGCGCCAGGCTTTTGGCCTGCTGATAGGAGAGGTGACCAAGACTCGAAATCAGCGACACCATGATGTAGGGGATGATGGTCATCTGCAGCAGCTTGACGAAGGCGTCCCCGATGATCGACATCCACGCCAGCATTTCGCCGAAAAACAGCCCGGCGGCGATCCCGGCGGCAAAGGAGAGCAGCACCAGGGTGGACAGACTTATGGGCTTTTTCGTGGGGGCTGGCGACGCCGCAACGCCGGGGGTGTTCATGGCGAGGCGGACTCCTGCTCGGCGCGCAGGATCTCGATGGCCCGCTGATAGCAGTTCAGGTATTGCCGGATCTTCGCCTCGGCACTGAAGTGCGTTTGGGCCCGGCGCCGGCCTGCCTGGCCGATGCGGTGCCTGAGGGCGGGATCGGAAAGCAGGCGCACCAGGGCGTTGGCGTGCGCTTCAATGTCGTCGGGGCGGGCAAGATAGCCGGTGACGCCTTCGTCCACCACTTCGGGAATGCCATCGACGTTGCTGCTGACCGTGGGCACGCCGCAGGCCATCGCTTCCAGCAACACCATGCAAAAGGCCTCCCGGTAGCTGGGCTGCAGGACACAATCGGCCAGTGGCAGGTATCGCTCCACCTGCTGCACCTGGCCGAGGAACACCACCCGATCGGCGATCCCCAACTGGTGACATCGACCCTGGGTGGATTCCAGCTCAGGCCCGTCGCCAATCAGCACCAGTTTGGCGTCCACCATCCGGGAGGCCAGCGCGAAGCTTTGCAGCACCGCTTCGGTGTTCTTCACCGGGCGGAAATTGGAGGCGTGCATCACGATGGGCTGATCATTGCGGGCCAGCGTGCGCCGCAGGGAGCGATCCTGGTTGGCGGGGTGAAACAGGTCACTGTCGATGAAGTTGTGGATCACCTCGATGGGGGTGTCCAGGGCAAAGTGCTGGCGGATGTGATGGCGCTGAAAGTCGGACACCGTGGTCACCACCGTACTGCGGTCGATGCTGAACCGGTTGAGCGGATAAAGCGGTCGGTCCTGCCCCACAACGGTGACGTCGGTGCCGTGAACGGTGGTGACGATGGGGAAAGGGCTTCGGGTGATTTCGGTGGCCAGATAGGCGCAGAGCGAGTGGGGGATGGAGTAGTGAGCGTGCACCACATCCAGCCCGTGCTGCTCAACGATTTCCACGATCTTGGCGGTTAAGGCAAAGGTGTAGAGCGGGTCTTTGAACAGCGGATAGTGAATCGCCTCCACTGAGTGGAAGTGGATTCGGGATTGATGCTGACGGAGTTTGAAGGGGGCCGCGCTGGAGATGATGTGCACGTCGTGTCCGGCCTGAGACAGCCCGTGCGCCAACTCGGTGGCTACGAGTCCCGAGCCGCCGACGCTGGGGTGGCATAAGATCCCAATTCTCATCCGTGTTACCAAGCCCTGCTTCATGGTGAGTGAAGAGTCAGCACAAAGCGTAGATAACATTTGGACACATTGAGAGTTTTTTAATTAATACAACTGGCTAAGTGGCACTTTTCAGCAGGGTTGTGCGGTATCGGGCGCTTGACTGAACCGGGTTTCGATGCACCGCGTATACTTGCCTAACCGGGTCGGGATAATGCAATGTTTTCTTTTTGTAAGCACCTGTAAAACGTATTGTTCTGACATGTTGTCTCAGTAAACTTGGAGCTCTCACTGTGATGCAGAACAAGGGAATTATGAGAACAACAATAACCGCTGGAGTGGTGCTGGTCGCGGTGCTGGTAGCCGGGGTGTGGTACAAGGAGCAGGGCAAGAGCGCCAAGCTGGCGCAGTCCCGTCCCAACACGCCGCCTACCGTTGTTGCTGCGCAAGTCGCCAAAGAACCGGTACGCTGGGAAGTGGAAGCCCTTGGCACGATCCGCGCCAGAGAGTCCGTCATTCTCACTGCCAAGGTGACCGAAAGTGTGCAGCAGGTGCACTTTGAAGACGGTCAGCTGGTGGAAAAGGACCAGCTTCTGGTCTCCCTTCGTGACGACGAACAGCAAGCCAAGTTGCGAGCCGCCCAGGCCAACCTCACCGAGCATCAGCGCGAGTTCAACCGGATTGAAGGCCTGGTGCGCAGCAAAACCATCGCCAGCAACGAGCTGGACAGGATCGTCACCGACATCGACATCGCCCGGGCCCAGCTGGCCCAGTACCAGGCTGAACTGGATGCCCGCTATGTGCGTGCGCCCTTCGCCGGCGTGCTTGGCTTTCGCCAGATCAGCCCCGGTGCGCTGGTGACGCCCGGCACCGCCATCGCCACTCTGGACGATCTGGCAGTGGTGAAGCTGGACTTCACCGTGCCGGAGCGATTTCTCTCTCAACTGACTCCGGGTAAGAGCATTGAGGGCCTGGCCGCGGCGTTTCCCGGTCAGCGGTTTATCGGCACCGTCACCAGCGTGGACAGCCGCATCAATCCCCAGAGCCGTGCCGTGGTGGTGCGCGCCGAGGTGGACAACCGGGACCTGAAGTTGCGCCCGGGCATGCTGCTGACCCTGAAACTGATCGCCGAGGAGCGCAACGGCCTGGTGGTGCCGGAAGAGGCGATCATTCCGCTGCATCGTGAGCAGTTCATCTACGTGGTGAACCCGGACAACGTGGTGGAGCAGCGCAAAGTGGTGCTGGGCCTGCGCAGCCGCGGCAGCGTCGAGATTCTGGATGGCGTGATGGACGGCGAGCGGGTCATCATTCGGGGCATCCAGAAGGTGCGTCCCGGGCAAACCGTCGAGGTACAGGCTGAAGAGCGCTTTACCCATCTGGAGGCCAGCTGATGCTTCTGACGGACCTATCGGTTAAGCGCCCCGTACTGGCCTCGGTGATCAGCCTGCTGCTGATCGCCTTTGGTCTGGTGGCGTTTGACAAGCTGCCTCTGCGGGAATACCCCAATATTGATCCGCCGGTGGTGGACATCAG
>CAZWED010000112.1:0-9272 GCA_964632645.1 uncultured Ferrimonas sp.
GATTGAGGTCGCCCTCTCCCGCCTCGATCACCAGTTGCGGCACCGCACCGAGGATCTTGCCCTTAAGGCGCCCTTCCAGCCCGTTCATCACTGAACTGACGATGATCAGCGCCGCCACGCCCAGGGCGATGCCGAGCACGGAAAACAGGGTGATAAAGGAGACGAATCGGGTGTCCTTGCGCGCACGCCAGTAGCGCAGCCCTACAAAGAGCGACAGTGAGGGCGATGCCAGGGACATAGAGGTCGGTTGGATAAAGTCATAAGTTCACGGATAATATCTAGAATTCATCACCGCTTACAAGGGATAACCATGTCCGAAACCGATCCGGGCTACTTCAGTGTGGAAAGCGACTTCGAGGCGTTGTTGGACCCGATCGACGAAGGCCAGTTGTGGCTCTCCGAAGAGGCGTTGAATCAGGCGATGCCCCGTGCGTTTGCCCTGATGGCCCAGGTCACAGACCTGGAAAGCCACTGCCTGCCCCTGCTGAAAGGGCTGGAGAAGCACGCCCGGGCTCTGTCGGACTACCTCAGCCTGCAATCCCAGAAGATCGATCTGGTGCTGCAGCATCAGTTAAGCCAGGACCCCAACGCCCGCTACCGGGCCCAGGGGTGCCGGTTTGGCGGTTCCGGCGTCACCCTTAACCTGTCCGAGCCCGTGGCCGTCGGCCAGGCACTGGCACTGCGGCTGTTTCTGCCCCGTGCCCAGGTGGCGGTTTACGCCCATGGCGAAGTGACCCAGGTGGTTCCGCACGATAACGGCGTCCGGCTGGAGGTGGCGTTTACCGCCATTCGCGAGTCCGACCAGGACCGGCTGGTGCGTGCCAGCCTGCAGATCCAGCAGCGTCTGCTGCGGGAGCGGGCCGAACGTCGTCGCGGTGGCGAGGCCTGAGTCCCTTTTTTACAATGAACCCTCAATCCAAGCCCAAAAGTTGTCCATGAGTCGTTTTTCCCCCCTGGATCCGCCCGCTGGCGGGCCCAACAGCAAGCTTCGTCTGACTGGCCTGGTGGGGGCCGCCCAGTCCCTGTCCATCCACAGCCTGGCCGATCGGCATCCGGGGCTTACCCTGCTGCTGACCCACGACACCCCCACGGCCCTTCATCTTGAACAGGAGCTGCGCTACCTGTGCCGCGACGCGCTGCCGGTGTTGTTGTTTCCCGACCGGGAAACCCTGCCCTATGACAGCTTTTCTCCCCATCAGGACATCGTTTCCCAGCGCCTTGAAGCACTGCACGCCCTGCCGGGGCTGAAGCGGGGCCTGGTGATTCTGCCGGTGCCCACGGCCCTGACGCGGCTGTGTCCGCCAGAGTTCGTCGCCGGCAAGGTGGTGCGCTTTGAACAGGGCCAGACCCTGGACATCGAGAAGCTGCGCCAGGACCTGACCCGGGCGGGCTACCATCATGTTGACCAGGTGCGGGAGCACGGCGAGTACGCCATCCGTGGCGCCATCGTCGACCTCTTCCCCATGGGCAGCGACACGCCGTTGCGGCTGGACCTGTTCGATGACGAGCTGGAAAGCATCCGGCCGTTTGACCCGGACACCCAGCGCTCCGAAGGCACGCTGGCATCGGTACGCCTGCTGCCGGCCCGGGAGTTCCCCACCGACGACCAGGGCATCGACCACTTCCGCGCCCACTATCGCCAACGCTTCGAGCGGATCAGCAACGAGGCGGAATCGGTCTACCAGCAGGTGTCCAAGGGGATCCTGCCCGGCGGCGTCGAAAACTACCTGCCGCTGTTTTTCGACCACACCGCCACGGTGTTCGATTACCTGCCCACGGACACCCAGATCCTGACGGTTGGCCCCATCCAGGAAGCCTGTGAACGCTATCTGAGCGACGCGCAAGCCCGTTACGACAACCAGCGGGTCGACCCCCTGCGCCCGTTGCTGGCACCGCACGAGCTGTTCCTGCGCAATGAAGAGCTGTTCAGCGAGATCAAGCAGCGCGGCCGCATCCAGCTGGAGACCGGCCAGTCCGAGATTGCCCGGGCGCCCCGGGCGGACGTCGAGGCGGTGGCCGACATCGAAATCAACCACCAGCTCAAGGCTCCCCTGGCGCCGCTGCAGGAAAAACTGAACCGTTACCCCCGCGTGCTGTTCTCGGTGGAATCCGAAGGTCGCCGGGAAGCGCTGCTGGAGCTGCTGCGCCCGGCAGGCATCAAGCCGGAACCGGTGGACCACCTCTTTGACTTTTTGCAGGGTGGTCCGGCCCTGGGCCTTATCGTCAGCCCCCTCGAGCACTCGGTGGTGCTCAATCGCGACGGCGTAGCCCTGATCTGCGAAGAGGAGCTGCTGGGCAGCCGCGTGCGTCAGAGCCGCCGCTCCCGCCAGCGTCGCAGCGTCAGCTCAGAGTCGCTGATCCGCAACCTGGCGGAGCTGAAAGTGGGCCAGCCGGTGGTGCACCTGAAACACGGCATCGGCCGCTACCTCGGGCTGGAAACTCTGGAAGCGGGCGGTCTGGAATCCGAATTCCTGATGCTGGAGTACCACGGCGGTTCCAAACTCTATGTGCCGGTGAACGCCCTGCACATGATCAGCCGCTACAGCGGTGGCGATGAAGAGAGCGTCACGCTCAACAAGCTGGGCTCGGAAGCCTGGGACCGCGCCCGTCGCAAAGCGGCGGAAAAGGTGCGGGACGTCGCCGCCGAGCTGCTCGACATCTACGCCCGCCGGGAAGCCAAGCCCGGCCATCCCTTCCCGATGGACGAGCTGGAGTACCAGCGTTTTGCCTCCGCCTTCCCCTTCGAGGAGACCGTGGACCAGGCCGCCGCCATCGGCGTGGTGCTGCGGGACATGACCAAACCTCAGGCGATGGACCGGCTGGTGTGCGGCGACGTCGGCTTTGGCAAAACCGAGGTGGCAATGCGCGCCGCCTTTGTTGCCGTGAACGGCGGCAAACAGGTGGCGGTGTTGGTGCCCACTACCCTGCTGGCACAGCAGCACTACGAGAACTTCCGCGACCGTTTCGCCGACTGGCCGGTGCGGGTTGAGGTGATGAGCCGCTTCCGCACCGCCTCGGAGCAGAAAAAGGTGCTGGACCAGCTGGCGGAGGGGAAAGTCGACATCCTGATCGGCACCCACAAACTGCTGCAGAGCGACATCCGCTTCCCGGACCTGGGCCTGCTGATTGTCGACGAGGAGCACCGCTTTGGCGTACGCCAGAAGGAGAAGATTAAGGCCCTGCGGGCCGAGGTGGACATCCTGACGCTGACCGCCACGCCAATTCCGCGCACGCTCAACATGGCGATGTCCGGCATGCGCGATCTCTCCATCATCGCCACCCCGCCGAAACGCCGTCTGTCGGTGAAGACCTTTGTGCGTCCCCAGGAGGGAGCCCTGGTGCGGGAAGCGCTGATGCGCGAGATCCTGCGCGGCGGTCAGGTGTACTACCTGCACAACAGCGTGGAAACCATCGAAGACTGCGCCAAGGAACTGGCCGCCCTGGTGCCCGAAGCGCGCATCGGCATCGCCCACGGCCAGATGCGGGAGCGCGAGCTGGAACAGGTGATGAGCGACTTCCACCACGGTCGCTTTAACCTGTTGGTGTGCACCACCATCATCGAAACCGGCATCGACATTCCCAGCGCCAACACCATCCTGATTGAGCGGGCAGACAAGTTTGGCCTGGCCCAGCTGCACCAGTTGCGGGGCCGGGTGGGCCGCTCCCATCACCAGGCTTACGCCTACCTGCTGACGCCGCCGAAAAAGCTCACCAAAGACGCCGCCAAGCGCCTGGAAGCGATTGAGCAACTGGAAGACCTGGGCGCCGGCTTCCTGCTCGCCACCCAGGATCTGGAGATCCGCGGCGCCGGCGAGCTGTTGGGCGACGAACAGAGCGGCCACATCAGCAAGATCGGCTTCAGCCTGTACATGGAGATGCTGGAGCAGACCGTGAAGGCGCTGAAGTCCGGCAAGGAGCCCTCACTGGATCAGATCCTGTCGGACCAGGCGGAACTGGAGCTGCGCATCCCGGCGCTGTTGCCGGAATCCTACCTGCCCCACGTCAATACCCGACTGGCCATCTACAAGCAGATCGCCTCCTGCACCAGCGAGGACGACCTGCTTCAGGCCAAAGTGGAGCTGGTGGATCGCTTCGGCCGACTGCCGGAAGCCGCCGAAAACCTGCTGGCGGTCACCCGCCTGAAGCTGAAGGCCACCGAACTGGGGATCCGTCGCATCGAAGCCCACGCCAAGGGCGGCAGCTTCGAATTCACCGAACATACGCCAATTCAGGCACAAACCCTGATTGCGCTGCTGCAATCCAACGCCGGTCGGCTTAAGATGGACGGGCCGACCAAACTGCGGTTTATGGACGACATTGAGGCGCCACAGGCACGCCTGGACGCCGTCACCGGGTGGCTCGACAAGCTCTCGGTGGACATCAAACAAGAGGCCACGACTTCGTGAAATATCTGCTTCCCCTGCTGGCCGTACTGACCAGCATCACTAGCCCGCTGGCTCAGGCCGAAGACCCCACCTGGTTTGAAGTGGAGCTGGCGGTGTTCGCCCGCCCTGACCAGAGCGGCGAGATCTGGGATCAGGACCAGTCTCAGGTCCGGCTCGGCAACAGCCGCGACCTGATCGGTCCGGTGCTGCTGCCGGACCTCAGCCAGTTTGAAGCCGCCCTGTCCGAATGCGACAGCGGCGAATGGCTGTTGGATCCCAAGGGGTGCCAGACTCGCCAGGACAACGCCCGGGTGGCGATGCCCGCCCATTTGCCGTCCCAGGCCGTAGCGACCCAGCCCGGCACTCCGGCCTCCGGCCAACCCTACCTGCTCACCGCCGAGCAACTGCAGTTCAACGACGCGCTGAACCAGTTGAGCCGTAAGCCCGGCTATGAGGTGCTGCTGCACACCGGCTGGCAGATGCCGGTTTACGGACGTCGCGAGGCCCAGCCTTTCTCACTCTACGGCGGCAAGAATTTTGGTGATCGTTTCCGTCTGGATGGCCACCCCCGCGTTGCCGAGGATGACCTGCTGTCGCAACTCAGCCTGTTGACCCGTTTTGCGCCGGTCAGCAATGGGCCCGAGCCAGTGTGGCAGCTGAACGGCTGGATCAAGATCTACCTGGAACACTATCTGTTTATCGAGACCCGACTGGATCCCCGTGAGCAGGGGGAACGGGTCTGGACCGTGGAATCACTGGAGCGCAATCCTAACGCCCTGGATGGGGAAGTGGTGGAGATGGAGGAGCGCGAACCCTTCCTGATGACCATTCCGCTGGATCAGAATCGTCGGGTACGCAGCCGGGAGATCCACTATTTTGATCACCCGAAAATGGGATTGATTGTTCAGATCCGACGGATGGACCAACCCCAGTTGGCAGACAGCGGCGTCACCGAAGCTGACGCCCCGGTCAATCCGTGATTTCGAAATCCAGGTAGAGATCGTCGCCGTCGTAGTCGCTGACCAGCACATCCATGACGGCGGCCTGTTCTGGCCCATGGTGCGCCCAGTCCAGCAGGGCATCCACGGCAAGGTCGCCCCCCTGGGCCAGAATCTCTACCGACCCATCCGCCAGATTGCGCACATAGCCGGTCACGCCCAGCCGTTTCGCCTCCTGACGGGCCGAGGCCCGGAACCAGACTCCCTGAACTTCCCCGGTGACTCTCGCCACGATTTTCTTCATTTTTCACTCCATTACGCCACGGACAGGCCCGGCCAAATATTCTGGCATAAGACTGTTTTAGCGAATGGAAGGTGGGTCGTCCAGTAAGAAGCGCGGGGAAAGGGTGTTGAAAAAAGCAGCTAACGAAACCGCTGTTAGCTGCATCGGGCGACAAACGCAAAGGCCCGGGGGCTGTCGGGCCATGGCGGCCTGCCAGCCCGGTCTTCGTTCACGCGAACGTCGAGCCTGCGAGGCACAGCATACTGGGCCTCAACATTTATGCAACCTGCGAATAGCGCTATAGCTTAGAGGAATGACCAGTGGGCCATCCCCTACTCACTCAAGCGGCAGAATCGCCGCTTTGGCTCGCCTTAAATTCCGCTATCCGTTTCAGATGTGCACTGATCGACTTGAACTTGTGCTGCTGCTCCTCATCCCAGACCACCGGGTAATAGGGAGACAGCTCCGCGTCGATGCGGGCGGTATCCAGAACCGCGTCCTGGCGGGCCAGTATCACCAACGAGCGGCCGGTGTTTTTGCGGCGGAACTCACTGACGCACTTGTTGCGGATGTCTTCGTACTCCTCGGGGCGGTCGATCTTGCCCACCATGTTCTCTTCCGGCCACAGGTTGGGGTTGAACAGTACCGACCGGATCCCGCACAGAAAGCCAACCCGCTCCGCCCAGTAACCGCCCAGCCCGACGCCGACAATCAGCGGAGCCGGGTCATCAGACAGCTTGAGTTGCTTGTCCACTTCCTTGAGCAGGTGTTGCATGTCATGCCGGGGGTGCAGCGTCGAGTAGGTGACGAAGCGGACGTCCTCCTCAATGAACTGCAGTTGCATGACTTTCTCGTGATTGCCGGGGCTGGTTGCATCAAAACCGTGTAGATAGATGATCACCCGTCTCTCCTTGTCGCCCGCTTGAGCGTGCTTTTAGTGTACGTCCCTCAGATCCTTTGCCAGCGCAACCGCATCGCGCCAACGGGCCGAAGCGGTCAGTTCCGCCCCCGCGATGGCACCGCGTCCCGCCATCGCCTTGACCCGTTCCGGCACCGCTTTCCACGGGGCCAGCACCCGGGCCACCGCCAGCGCGGCCTCACCCTGGTTGCAGATCAAGGCCACATCGCAGCCGGCAGTCAGGGCCGCGTGGGTGCGCTTCAGGTAGTTGCCCGCTCCGGCGGCGCCGGCCATGCCCAGGTCGTCGGAGAAAATCAGCCCCTGATAGCCAAGCTTCTGCCGCAGGATCTGCTTCAGCCAGATGGCACTGTACCCCGCCGGTTTGTCACACACCGCCGGGTAGGTAACGTGGGCCGGCATAATGGCATCCAGCTTAGCGCCGAGCGCCACAAAAGGCACCATGTCCTGCGCTTCAATCTCCGCCAGGGGACGGGGGTCCACCGGCGCCGCCAGGTGGGAATCCGCTTCGACGCTGCCGTGGCCGGGGAAGTGTTTGCCGACACAGGCCATGCCCGCCTCATGCATGCCGTCCAGATAGGCGCCCGCCAGAGCAGTGACCCGTTGCGGATTGTCGGCAAACGCCCGCTCGCCAATCACCTGTGAGATGCCGTTGAGGTCCAGCACCGGGGCACAGCTGAAATCGATGTCGAAGGCCCGCAGTTCGCTGGCCATCAGCCAGCCCAGTTCACGCGCCCACTGTTCAGCGCGTTCCTGCTGGCCATCAGCGCCGGCGAAGATCTGGTGCGCGGCGGGCAGCACCGTGAATCCCTCGCGAAAACGCTGCACCCGGCCCCCCTCGTGGTCCACCGATATCAGCAACTCCGGCCGACGCGCCCGCACGTCGGCGATCAGCCGGGACAACTGCTCCGGGTCGGAAAAGTTGCGGGTAAACAGGATAAGGCCGCCGAGGCTGTCGCAATCCAGCAGTGCGTTATCAAGATCGGTGAGTGCGGTGCCAGTCAGATCGGCCATCAATGGACCCATGCTACGCTCCAAAGGTAAAGATTTCAGTCATCGGATTGGGCTGTGCTGTGCGCTAGTGTACCATCCGGCTCAATAAGATGACGTGACAGGGAAGAAAGATGATCAGCGTTTTCGATATGTTCAGCATCGGCATCGGGCCCTCCAGCTCCCACACCGTGGGGCCGATGCGCGCCGCCAACCGGTTCATCGACGACCTGCGCCAGCAGGAGCAGCTAAACCAGGTCACGGAAGTGCGCTGCGAGCTGTTTGGCTCTCTCGGCCAGACCGGCAAGGGCCACGGCACCGGCACCGCCGTCGTGCTCGGCCTGTTGGGCGAGGCGCCGGAGCGTGTTGACCCCGACCAGGTGCCCCACCTGCTGGACGCCGTAGCGGAGCAGCAGGGGATGATGCTGGGTGGCGTTCAGCCCATTGCCTTCACCCGGGCCAACGGCATCACTTACCACCGTCGCAAGTCGTTGCCGGAGCACGCCAACGCCATGACGCTGCACGCCTACATCCGCGACACCCTGGTCTACAGCCGCACCTACTTCTCCATCGGCGGCGGCTTTGTGCTGGATGAGGACGAGATAAAGCAGAGCGACACCATCAACCAGATCACCATCGAACAGCCCTACCCGTTCGACAGTGCCCAGGAGCTGATGGAACAGTGCACCGAGCATGGCCTCTCCATCTCCAGCCTGATGATGGCCAATGAGTGTGCGGTGCGGGATCGCGAGGCGGTGCTTGATGGCCTCTGGGAGATCTGGCAGACCATGCGCGCCTGTGTGGAGCGGGGCTGCCGCAGCGAGGGGATCCTGGCCGGTGGGCTGAAACTGCGCCGTCGCGCCCCGGCCCTCTATCGCCGTCTGCACGCGGAGGGGATCACCAACCGGGACCCGCTCAACGCCATGGACTGGGTTAACCTGTTTGCCCTCGCGGTCAACGAGGAGAACGCCGCCGGGGGCCGGGTGGTGACCGCCCCCACTAACGGCGCAGCGGGCATCATTCCGGCCGTGCTCTGCTACTACGACAAGTTCATTCAGCCGGTGGACCGGGAGATCTGCGCCCGCTATCTGCTGACCGCCGCCGCCATCGGCATTCTCTACAAAAAGAACGCCTCCATCTCCGGCGCCGAAGTGGGCTGCCAGGGCGAGGTTGGCGTGGCCTGTTCCATGGCCGCCGGTGCGCTGACCGAAATCCTCGGGGGCACGGTGGTGAACGTGGAGAACGCCGCGGAGATCGGCATGGAGCACAACCTGGGCCTCACCTGTGACCCGGTGGGCGGCCTGGTTCAGGTGCCCTGCATCGAACGCAACGCCATGGGCGCGGTGAAGGCGATCAACGCTTCACGGCTGGCGCTGCGGGGGGACGGCATGCACAAGGTCTCCCTCGACAAGGTGATCAAAACCATGTGGGACACCGGCAAAGACATGCGCTCCAAGTACAAGGAAACCGCCAAGGGCGGCCTGGCGGTCAACATCGTCGAGTGCTGAAGCCCGCAACACAAAACGCCCGGCCAGAAGCCGGGCGTTTTTGATTGCCGCTGTTGCTGTTGCTCAGCGCATCGGCAATTCAATGTCTTCAAACAGGGCGTCGATCGCCGCCTGGTCGCGCAGGCTGAGCGCCTCCTCCACCCTCGGGCGGGTCAGGTGCGGGGCAAAGCGCTCCATAAAGTCGTACATGTAGGTGCGCAGGAAGCTGCCCTTGCGGAAGCCGATCTTGGTGGTGTTGGGTTCAAACAGGTG